>JAYRVQ010000391.1:0-16256 GCA_041918465.1 Anaerolineales bacterium | reverse complement strand
GACAATGGGATGTGGTGTTTCGCGCTCGCACACAACGACTCAGACTCCGCGCTGGAAAACCTCTCAGCCCGAATCTCGCTTCTTTCCGCGGACGGTGGCTTGATCGCCGCGCAGGACGCGCTTCCGCCTCTCAACGTTATCCCGCCGCATTCCTCCCTGCCGCTGACAGTTTTCTTCCCGCCCCCCGCGCCCGTGGACGCGTCGCCGCGCGCTCAGATTCTGTCTTCCACTATTCTCGCTTCCAACGACGCGCGTTACCTTAACGCCTCGCTCGTTAACCCGCTGACGGAAATTGCATCCAATAGCCGCACCGCGCGCGTGAGCGGAGGGGTGTCCCTGCCCGCGGACAGCGTCCCGGCCAAGACGGTTTGGGTGGCGGCGGTGGCCTACGATGCCGCGGGCCGCGTGGTGGGATTCCGCCGCTGGGAGGGGAGCGGACTCCAGCCTGGGGGGAGTTTCCCGTTTGATTTGACGGTAGCCAGCCTCGGGTCCCGCGTGACGCGGGTGGAAGTCTTTGTTGAGGCGCGGCCGTAAGTTGTCCCTACAATTGTGAAAGTCTGCTTAATTGACGCATCCCTCCCTTGCAAGTATAATTTTCAAGTTCCCCTATCGTCGCGGGGATTTCTTGAGGCTAAATGGCACTTCGCGGAAATCTTAGGGATTTTTCAGTCACCCAATTGTTGAACCTGATCAATCTGGCCCAGAAGACCGGTACGCTGGTCGTGGAAGGCCCGAATGAGCAGGCGCATGTTGCATTCCGCGAGGGGAAACTGGCCTATGCCCGCATTGGTCAGGAGGACAACCGCCTGGCGACGATCCTGCACAAGGCCAACCGCCTTTCGGTGAACCAGTACCGCGCCATTTCGGAGCGCGCCGGGAAGATGCCTGATAAGGAACTTGGCCTGATGCTGATCAATGCCGGTTACATTTTGCAGGATGAAATTCTGCTGAACCTGCAAAGTTATTACACCGGCATTGTCCGTCGCCTGTTCACGTGGGTGGAGGGACTGTTCCGATTCGAGGCCGAACTGATGGCCCCGGATGACCGTATCAATGTGCGGCTCGACCTGGAGAATATCATCATCGAGGGGTCGCGCCAACTGCGCGAGTGGGAGCAGTTGCAGGATGAGATTCCCAGCCTCGACATGGCTTTGAAGTTCACCGAGCGCCCGCTGAAAAATGTCAACTTGAGCGTGGAAGAATGGCGGGTGGTTTCATATATCAATCCCAAAAATACGATGCGCCAGATCGGGAGCGCGAATAAGATGAACGATCTGGAAGTACGCCGTATCGTGTATGGGCTTTTGCAGGCCGGGCTGGTGGAGGTTGTCCGCCCGGAGGGTGCGCGTGTCCCCGTTCCGGCGCGCACATTCCCGACAGAGAATCGCGAAGAGCAGAAGTCGCTGGTCAACAAACTTATCGGGCGCATCCGCTCGCTGTAGAAACGACGGAAGGATTTGAGTTATGCAGACAGTCAAAATGGTGGTTACAGGCCCTTTCAGCGCCGGGAAGACGGAATTCATCCAATCGGTCAGTGAGATCGATGTGGTGTCCACCGAGCGCAAGATCAGTGGACGGGAGGAACGCGCCGTCAAGGAATCCACCACGGTCGCCATGGACTTTGGCCGTATCACCGTGGACGAGGATCTGGTGCTATACCTGTTTGGCACGCCCGGACAGAAACGCTTCGATTTCATGTGGGAGATTCTCTCGGAGGGCATGCTTGGCTTCATCGTGATGGTGGATAGCACCCGTCCCGAGACGTTCCGCGAGGCGCGCAGTATTCTCGAAACCTTCCGCGCCTATGCCCCGACTCCTTATGTGGTGGCCGCCAATAAACAGGATAAAAAAGATGCCTGGGATGTGGACGATATGCGCCACGCTTTGCGTCTCGACTCAAAAACCAAGCTTTTGTCCTGCACTGCCACCGACCGCAAATCTGTGAAGGAAGTGTTGTTGGAACTGTTGTATAGTATTCTTGCAGAAATGGAGTCCGGCGGATAACCTTTCCCCGGCTGCGATTTCCCGTGTCCTCGATTACCACCGATCAAGGCATCGTCCACTACGAGGTTTACGGACGTGGGCGACCCGTAATTTTGTTACATGGCTGGCTTGGCTCCTGGGGGCTTTGGCAGGAGACCATGTCCTTTTTGGGACAGTATTATCGGACGTACGCGTTGGACTTTTGGGGGTTTGGCGAGTCGGGCAAGAAGCGCGAGACCTATGCCGTGCAGGATTTTGTCGGTCTTGTTGGGCAATTCATGGAACAACTTGGAATCGTCCGCGCACCGTTGGTCGGTCACAGCATGGGCGGGACGGTCAGCCTGTCGGTGGCGATCCGCTATCCGGAACGAGTCAGCAAGGTGGTTGTGGTTGGTTCGCCCATCGTCGGGTCTTCGCTGGCTCCTCTCCTTAAATTGGCGGGCTATCGCATGAATGCATTCCTGCTCTTCAACCTGATGGGTCCATTCCGTTCTTTTATGAAGAATTACTACTCGCATCAAATTTGTAGCGACCCGCGCTTTCCCGAAATGATGGACCGCGACCTTTCACGTACCACTTTGGAATCCTTTCTGCGCAGTATCGCCTCCCTGCGCCGCACCGACTTGCGTCCCATGCTTGGACAGATCAAAGTTCCCGCGCTGGGGATGTATGGCGATAAAGACAAAGTAGTTCATCCTTCGCAGTGGCAACCCATGCAGGCAGGTATCCCGCAGGCCCAGATCGTCCGCTTTCAAAACGCAGGCCATTTTCCCATGTTGGAAGAGCCGCAGAACTTCACCCAGCGCTTGAGGACATTCCTGGATGAACATCGGACTGTCCCACTCAACAAGAACCGCCCAGAGAATATCACATTATGAATCAAGCCTCCGTGTTTTATTATCCAAATTGTATGGGGCGCATTGTTCTGGAATCAATGGAAGAAGTGGTCGGCAGGAATGGCCTGAACGCTGTCTTCAACCTTGCCGGCCGGAGCGACTTGATCGGCAATTACCCCCCGTCCGATTCCCAATTCGAGTTTTCGTTTGCGACCATTGGCAGGCTGATGGAAGAACTCGAACAGGCCTATGGACCTCGAGGTGGGCGCGGCCTTGCCATCCGCATCGGACGTGTCGCCTTCAAATACGGGATGCGCGAATTCGGTCCGCGAATGGGGCTGACGGAAACCGCCTTTCGCCTCCTGCCACTTAATTCGAAGATCCGCATGGGTGGGCAGGCCCTTGCCGACCTGTTCAACAGGGAAACGGATCAGCGCGTCCGCATCGAAGAAGCGAACGGAAAGTTGTTGTGGATCATCGAGCGCTGTCCTCTCTGTTGGGAGCGCCATACCGATGATGTAGTCTGTCACCTGGCGGTGGGACTTTTGCAGGAATCGCTCTACTGGTTGAGCGGTGGTAAGATGTTTAATGTTGAAGAGACTCTCTGTGTTGCACGCGGCGATCCCTCCTGCACCATTGAGATCGATCAGACACCATTGGCCTGAGTCAAAATGCTGAAAGTCATCCTGCCTGCCACCGCCCGCATCCCGCCGTTTAATGAACCGGCGCGCGACCTGCGCATCCAGAATGCTCCGCTTTGGTTGTGGCAGAGGAATATGCTCGCCCCTTATGTGACGAAAGAACTGGAACTTCCCCCGCGCGAGCCTCTGCCGCGCTTGCGCGAACCCATGCTCGTTCATCGTAACAATCTCTTTTTCGATCGCGATTACATCAAGGCTTTCATGACGGCCGCCCGTAAAAAGGGACGCGCCTGCCGCGCCGCTTTTTCGTCCCAGGACCCCGCCTTTCGAGAACATGCCCTGCCACTTTCCACATCCTATACGCTGGCGGGCAATCTCTATCTTGCCGATCTGTGGTATTACCCTCATGGCCCCGTGGCAGATGTGGAGCCACTGGTCATTGACCTGCAATCTAAAGAAGTGGGCTATTACCATGTCCCCACCTATATGGCTGACCAAAGCGGCGACCTGGTATTTCAACTACCGCGGCGTTCGTTGATCGCAATCGACTCGTGGGTGCATATCTTCATCGCGGATGTTGTGTTTGGGCTTTTTGGGCGCGGCCTGCGATTTGAAGACCGCCTCAACCAGGACCTGGGCTTCAAACTCAAAATCCTGATGAAGGCCCTCTACGAAGGCCGCCAGGTATTGGAATGTTCTGAGTTGGTAACGGTGGGGAAAGGCTGTGTGATCGACCCCAGCGCCATCATCCACGGGCCGACAACGATCGGAGATAACGTCACCATCAACGCGGGCGCGGTCATCGAGAACTGCATCATCGGCAACAACGTCAACGTATCGCAGGATGTGCAGTTAATGCTGTCCGTTGTCGGTGACGGTGCTTTCCTTCCATTTCGAACCGCGCTATTTATGAGCACCGTCATGGAAAATTCCATGATCGCGCAGAATACCTGCTTACAAATGTGTGTAGTGGGACGCAATACCTTTATCGGCGCAGGCAGTACCTTCACCGATTATAATTTAATCCCCGCGCCCATTTTGGCCCGCGACGGTAATAACGAACTCAACCAGTCCAACCGTCCGGTGATGGGCGGGTGCGTCGGACACAATTGCCGCCTTGGCTCCGGTATCATTGTTTTCCCGGCTCGCACCATCGAATCAGACGTGGTATTGTTCGCATCCAAAGAACGGCGCGTGATCGACCGCGACATTCGATACGAAGACAGCGACCACCACCAATTGAAAAACGCAGGCCTGCATCGCCGCCTCTACCCGCGAGGTGATGAATCCAGCGGAGCGGAGGTGGAATCCTGGTAATTCATAATCAATGGACTCCTTTGCATTTATCATCCATCCGATCAGCGTTAAACGCGACGTCAGCCGAAAATATCCGTTTCTCGGCGGCCTCTTAAGCGAACGCCAGATCGAATTTTTTTCCCAGTTTTTTCCCCCCGTCTATCTTTCCGAAATCGAAGGCATCACATCCGCGGCCACTGGCCGCGAGATCAAAGGCTGGCTCATCGCCTGTCCTTTCACGCCCCGACAAATGGTGGAATTGCCGGAAGCGCGCGTCTATCGTAAGATCATCCAAACCGGACGCATGGCCGAGCAACTTGGCGCGCAGATTTTGGGACTGGGTGCGTTCACCTCGGTAGTGGGCGACGCGGGCGTTTCCATCGCGGACCGTTTAGCGGTTCCAGTCACAACGGGCGATTCCTACACTGTTGCCGTCGCCGTGGATTCCATCAAGCATGCCGCCGAGTTGATGGATATTCCCATCCGAAACGCCACCGCCGCGGTTGTCGGTGCGACAGGTGCCATCGGGCAGGTTTGCGCCGAACTGCTGGCCGATGAAGTGGCGCGGCTCGTGCTGATCGGTCGAAGGGCGGACGCGCTCGAGGAACTGCGCGCCCGGCTCAAGGTCAGGGCGAGAGGCGCTGGCCTGAGTGGCGAAGCCGTATCGAAAGCCGAGATTCTCGTCAGCACGGATATGTCGCTGCTGGCGGAGTCCCAATTGATTTTGACGGTGACAAGCGCGATTCACGCGGTTATCCAGCCGGAGCATCTGCGTCCGGGCAGTGTGGTCTGCGACGTAGCCCGTCCCCGCGACGTTTCTGCAATGGTCGCGGCGGCAAGAGATGATATATTTGTGATTGACGGCGGAATGGTAGACGTTCCAGGCCCCGTTGATTTCCATTTTAACTTCGGGTTCCCACCCGGCAAGGCATATGCCTGCATGGCAGAGACAATGGCGCTGGCTTTGGAAGGCCGTTTTGAAGATTACACGCTCGGTAAGCACATCACGCGCGAACGCGTGGATGAGATTTCTGCAATTGCGAGAAAGCACGGATTCCGCCTGAGCGGGTTCCGTTCGTTTGAAAAAGAAGTAACACAGGAACAGATCGAAGCCGTGCGCCGCAACGCCAAACGGGCGGGGCGCAAATAATTCTGGGAGGCTCGTATGGGAAAACCGCGACTCTTGGTTGTGGAAGACGATGGCGATATCGCCAACATGCTGAAGATCTACTTCGGCGGCATGGACTATGAGGTGGATATTGCACCGCGCGGCGGGCTGGCGCTCGAAAAGACGCGCACAGCCCTGCCGCACCTGATCGTGCTGGACATCATGCTCCCCGACATTGACGGGTACGAGGTGTGCCGCACGTTGCGGACGAACACGCGCACCAGCCACATCCCGGTCATTTTCCTGACCCAGAAGGATGAGCGCAGTGACAAACTGCAGGGGCTGGAATTGGGCGCGGACGATTACATCACCAAACCCTTCGACATCGAAGAGTTGAAATTGCGCGTGCAGGGCGCCATCCGACGCTCGGAACGCGAGAGTCTCACCGATCCCCGCTCCGGACTCCCAGCCGGACGGCTGATCGAGGAGCAACTCCGCCGCATCATCCGACAGGAGGATTGGGCACTGCTCGATCTGCGCGTCAACCACTTTGAGCCATTCCGCGACGTGTACGGATTTGTGGCTGGCGATGATGTGCTCCGCTTTGCGGCCATGTTGTTGAGCGAAGTGGTGGATGAACTCGGCACCTCCAGTGACTTCATTGGTCACGCGGGCGGGGACAATTTCATCATCATCACCAAACATGAGTCGGTGGAAGCCATCCGCGGGCGGATTAAATCCCGCTTTGCCGAGGAAGTGCAGACGCATTACAACTTCATGGACCGTCAGCAGGGATTCATTCAGGTGCCGAAACCAGAAGGGGGAGTTATCCAGGTGCCGTTTATGACTCTGGCGATTGGTATGGTCTCTCCTGCACAGCAATCCTTCTCTGACATCCGTGAGATCACAGAATTGGCGGCTGAGGCGCGGCGACTGGACGCGGCTGGCTGAGTAGGGTTATCCATTCATGTTTGCTGAGACAGGTCTTGGACTGGGTCTAATCCTGATTGGGTTGGTTATTACCATCCTGGTCTGGGTATTCCTGCGTCTGGTGCCATCTCGCGAACAACCGAATAAAGTCATTCCTTCTTCATCATCCGCTTTCGAATCGCAGACGACAGACGCGGTCGTTGTTGTTGAGATGGGTGGCCGTGTGGAATATATGAGCCGCCTGGCGCTGGACTGGTTTGGTCTGCAGGAAGGCGAAATTCCCGATCTGGAACGCCTGGCGCGCCGTGTGCGCCCTTCGGATGAATTTTTGCAACTGTGCGCGTCCGAGGGCCAGAGACGTTTCTCGGTCAACGGGCGGCTGACAGATGCCGTTTCTTATCGTGTGCCGGGATTTAACCCGGTTATGCTCCTCTCCCTGCGAAGCATGGAATTGGGCTCTGCACTGGCTGGCGCCGAAGAGGGGCGGTTCTCCAGTTCCATCCTTAAAGTCATTGCCGATTTTGGACAGACCATCCCGGCTAGTCTTAATTTGGAAGCCACCCTTCGTGCCATTTTCCAGAATGTCGGACGGCTGGTTTCTGCCGATGCAATGGAGATCAAACTGGAGGATCCTAGATCCCAGTCTTCAGTCATCTATCGTTTTGATGAAAGCGGCGGTACACCAAGGGCGGTGCGGACGGGACGCACTCAGTTTGGTGGCTATTCAGAGTCTCTTAAGACACAGCGCCAGACGGTCTTTGCGCCAGATGGCCGTTCTGATCTGGCGGGGGCCGCCGCGCTTGTCAAATCCTACATCGGTATCCCGCTATTCGCGAACGATGAATTGCTCGGCACGCTGGAACTGGGTCAGACCACAGCCAGCGGGTTGTCACGGCAGGACGCGGATTTGTTGCAGTTGATCGGTAGTCAGGCCGCGGTCGCCATTCGAAACGCGCACCAGTTTGAGGTCCAGCAGGAACGGATGGCTGAGTTAAGTGGCCTGGCAAAATTGTCACAGGCCGCCGGGTCCATCCAGGAGCCGAGGGAATTGTTCGCCCGTCTGGTGGAGACTGTCGCCCCGCTCTTCGATGTGGAAATCGTCGGTTTCCTGCTTTATCACGAGAGCGACCATTTGCTCGAAGGCCAGATTCCATTCCAGGGATTGCCCCAGAATGTGGTGACTGTCTACCGTTCGGTTGTGGAATCCCAGGGTCCGGCTGGGCAAATCCTGAAAGGTCAGCAACCCATCCTCAGCATGGACGCGCCCAGCGACACCTCCATGCGTGAACTCGGGCTGCACGAAATTGCCCGACTGGCAAGCGTGCGCGACATGGCGCTCGTGCCGCTCATTTCAGGCGGGCGGTTGGTGGGCTATCTGCAACTGTCCAACCATCGTAACGGTGTAGCGGCATTCTCGGCAGATGAACTTCGCCTTGCAGATGTAATCGCGGGGCAGTCTGCGACAATTATTGACAACGCGCTTCTTGTTCAGGAGGCGCGCCAGCGCGGACAACGCTCCGAGTCTTTGCGGCGTATCGCCAGCCTGGTGGCCTCTTCAGCCACATTGGACGAGATCCTGCGATTCTCGATGCAGGATATATCGCAACTTCTGCGCGCCGACATGGCCGCTATTTATTTGCTGGACGAGCAGACACACGAACTGCGGCTTCATCCTGAATCCACGTGGGGTGTTCCCGCAGAGATGGCGCGCACATTGGCGCGCCTGGATGTGGATGAGAGAAGTTTGCGCACTGGTACCGTGTCTGGAACACAGCGTCCCTTCCTCTCTGGCCGCGTGAGCGTGGATGAGCGCGTCTCCTCCATTTACACTCGCATCATTGAATCGGTACGCGCGGAGTCGGTGGTTCTTGCCCCGCTCCTCGCGCATGATCGTAGTGTGGGCGAACTCATGCTTGGAAGCCGCGCGTCTGATTTCTTCAACGCCAACGATCTGCAGATGCTCATCACTGCGGCAGGCCTGCTGGCGGCGGCTGTGGAAAACGCCGGCCTGCTTAATCAGACGGATGAAAGCCTGCGCAGCCGCGTTGAGCAATTGACCGCCATCACGCATGTGACCCGCGAGTTGAACGCCTCGATCGATTTGAACCGCCTGCTCGAAGTGATTCACGAGCAGAGCCTGCGGACGACGCGCGCTGACTGTGGCACCATCCTGCTTTTTGACCCATCCTCCGACATGTTCGATCCGCGCGTGACCTATCGCCTGGGTTGCCCGGTCGAAGAGCCTCTGACCTCGCTGACGCGCCAGGCGCTCTCCAGTGGAGAGCCGCTTCTCGTCTCTGACTTTGAAAATGACCTGTTAAATCCGCCGCATGCAGATGTGCGCTCGGCGTTGGTTGTGCCGGTGGCGCATCAGGGAAAGATACTGGGCGTTATCAACCTGCATGCACACCGCCCGAAATATTTCGATCAAACCGCGCTTGAGACCATTCAAACGCTGGCATTACAGGCGTCCATCGCATTGGGCAATGCGCGCCGTTTCCAGGAACAATCCCTGGCGGCTGAGCAGTTGAAACGACGTGCCACCGCCCTCACGCATCTTTCGGAAATTTCCTCGGCCTCGAATTACGAGCATCCCATTGAAAAGTCCCTGCTCGCGATTGCCGTTGCCATTCAGCAGGCCACGCCATTCCAGGTGGCTTTATTAAGTATCTATGAACCTGAGAGCGGATTGCTCCAGCGCGTGGCGGGTTTGGGAATGCCCGCCGAAACTTTGGAGGAATTACTCTCGCACAAACAGCCGTTGCAGGGTATCCAGCAATTGCTCCGCCCCGAATTTAAGATCGGGCGCGCTTATTTCATTCCAGCCGACCAGACTCCGGTCATTCCTGCTGAAGTGCATACCGTGGTCACGTTGCAAGCCGCCGGACACTCCAAATCTGCAGAGACCTGGGACCCGGATGATTTTCTCATCATCCTGTTGGAAGATCCCCAAGGACAGCCGCTCGGCCTGTTAAGTGTGGATGGACCGCGCGATAACCTGCGTCCCGACCGTGCCACACTGGATACGCTTGAGATTTTTGCATCACAGGCTGAACTGGCTATTCTTAACCAGCGGCGTACACTGGAGATGAAGAACCGCGTTGACTCTCTGACTGCGGGACTCCAACGCCAGCAACGTTTGCTCTCCGTGACGCAGAATGACCTGCCCACGTTATTGCGCAAGGATTTGGACCAGACCATCTCCATCCATGATCTGGACCGTCGCACACAGCGCATCCGCGCGGGGCTGGCCATCACAGAATCTGTCAGCAGTCAGTTGGACGCGCCGTCCGCGCTCCTGGCGCTGGGCCGCGAGATGCTCACACAGTTGGGCATGTCGGTGGCGCTGATCGCCGAGGAAACGTCCGATGGGCCGCGCCTCTTACAGGTCCTCGGAAGCGTGCCGAGGGCTACCAATCCGGAAGCGCTTTTCGGTCAGCGAAATCCACTGCGTGCCATCCTGCAGAACGGCGAGCCGGTCATCATCCCCAGCCTGGATGAGAATGATGAATGGCGCGATGCTGCGCTTCTGTCTGGTTTGCGTGCCAAAGGCGTGGTTTGCCTGCCCATCAAGATCGAAGCCCGGGTAGTGGCTGGCATCCTGGCTGTTTCGCCCGAGCCGTTGCACGGTCTCACTGACGAGGATTACCAGGTCTATTATCAGATTGCACGTCAGACCGGTGTCGTTTTGCAAAATATCGCCCTGCTCGGCGAAACGCGTCGCCGTTTGCAGGAAGTGGATCTCCTGCTCGACTTCAGCCGCCAGTTGGGAGGATTGAATCCGGACAATATTGTGCGCGCCTTGCTCGACAGCGCCCGCCGCGTCATTTCCGCCGCTCATGCCGGGTCTGTGTTACTGTGGGATGCCCAGTCTCTGCGGCTGAAACCACGCGCTGTTTCAGGATATGCCGACAATGAAGGGATGAAGGGAATCTCTTTTGCAAACGGTGAGGCATTGCCCGGGATGGTTTTCGCGAGTGGGAAACCCCGCCGCGTGGATGAGTTGAACCTGACACGTGATTACCCGTTGAGCACGGATGGGCTTTTGCTTTACCGCCGCGTGACTGGCGGCCGATTGCCCGTTTCCAGTCTGCTCATCCCCATTCTCGCGGGTGGGCAGAATCTGGGCGTGCTGGTGCTGGATAATTTCAACACGGCGGCTGCTTTTAAAGCGAATGATGAAATCCTGCTCATGTCGTTGGCTCAGCAGGTGGCGCTCTCCCTTGAAAACGTCCGCCTCATGCAGGCCACTGAAGAACGCGCCGGTCAATTGCAGGCGCTTACAGACGTGGCCACCACCATTACTTCCAGCCTGCAAAGCCGCGAACTGATCTCGTCCCTGCTCGATCAGTTGGTGCCTGTTCTGCCTTATGAAACTGCCACGTTATGGTTGAGAGAACGAGGCCAGTTGACCGTGAATGCGGCCCGCGGCTTCGCGGATGCAGATCAGCTCATCGGTTTGAATGTCAAGTTGGAGGATAGCGAACTCTTCAAACAGATGATCCGCATTGGACAGCCCGTTTCAGTGGGAGATGTACGCGAGGATCCGCGTTTCCCCACACTGGAAGCGCCGCACCTTTCGTGGATGGGTATTCCGCTGATGGCGAAGGGCGAAGTGATCGGTTTGATCGCCCTTGAAAAATCCGAAGCCAATTTTTACACCAATGAACATATCCAGGTTGCCACCACTTTTGCTTCACAGGCGGCAGTGGCGCTCGAAAATGCCCGCCTGTTCGAAGACAGTCTAAGCCGCGCCGCCGAACTGGATCAGCGTTCCCAACGTCTGGCTTTGCTCAACCGTTTCTCTTCCGCGCTGAGCGGTCTGTTGGATGCGGATCAGGTTATTGAACTCTCTGCGGACGAACTGTTGACTGCTCTTGGCGCTCTGCGTGTCTCGGCAATTGCCTTTGAGCGCGGAAGAGGCATCCTGAAGACTGTCCTGCCACGCGTTCGTCGCGCAGTTGCCAAAACTGTGCCAGATACCCCGCTCTTCGCCCGTTTACGCGAATCGCGCGGTGTCTACACTACAGAGGATGTGCGCGCTGAAAACGAAACTCTTCCGCTCCTTGATTTTCTCGGCAATGACACCCGCGGACTGATGATCCTGCCCCTGGGCGCGGCTGAAACGCGCGCCCTGGTACTCATCCATGGCGGGGAAGAGACCCGCTTCGGCCTGAACGAAATCGAGCTGGCGCGTACCATTGGCAACCAGGCCTCCATTGCTCTTGAAAACGCTCGCTTATATCAGTCCACGGTGCAGACCGCGGAACGGTTTGCCATCCTCAACCAGGCCAGTAGTGAGATCAACTCCAGCCTCGACCCCGAGGAGATCTACGTTTTCATCCATAAGGCCGCTCACCGGTTGATGCCTGTGGAGGCTTTCGTTATCGCCCTGCTCAATAAAGAGAACCAGCAAATTGAAGGCGTTTACCTGATGGACGGTGACCAGCGTTCGCCAAACCAGAATCTGGCGCCCGGTACAGGTCTGAGCGGACGTGTGATCGCCAGCGGTGAACCGTTGTTGGTGCGTGGTCCCGAGCAGAGCGACGCGCTCGGAGGCGTTACCTACGGTCAACTTGGCACTCCATCCTCCATTCTGGCTGTCCCGATGACGCTCGGTGGCGAGACCATCGGTATGCTCTCCGCGCAGAGTTACCAGCCAAATGTCTACAACCAGGAAGACCTGCAGATACTCAGCACACTGGCGAACCAGGCCATTGTCGCCATCCAGAACGGACGCCTGTTTGCGGAAACCCAGCGACTGGCTGAGGAACTTGAGCAACGCGTGGTGGAGCGCACCGCCCAATTGCAACGCGAACAGCAGAACACCGAAACCCTTCTGCGCATCCTCACAGAGGTTTCTTCCAGTCTCGATCTCGACCGCGCTCTGAATCGCACACTGGCTTTGTTGAACGAAGCCATCGGCGCCGAGCAGGGTACCATTATGCTGTTACAGCCTGATGACAACCTGCTTCACTTCCGCGCTGGATATGGATACCTGACCCGTCAGGCAGTTGCGGAAAACCGGGCCATTACCCTGCGCGTCGGTGAGGGACTGGCGGGCTGGGTGGTGGAACACCGACAGGCCGTGCTCATTGAGGATTTGCAGCAAGATCCGCGCTGGGTGCGTGTCGCGGCAGGTTCGCGTGAGCACCGCTCCAGCATCGTCGCGCCGATGATGGTTGGCGAGGATGTGATCGGCGTGTTGATGGTGTTCCATCGGAAAGTGGCACACTTCAGCCCGGAATTGCTCAACCTTGTGAAAGCGATTGGCAGTCAGGTGGCGGTTTCCATCAACAACGCCCACCTCTATGAACTGATCCGCGACCAGGCCGAACGTCTCGGTACGATGCTTCGCAAGGAGCAGGAGGAAGCCAGCCGGTCGCAAGCCATCCTGGAAGCTGTGGCAGATGGAGTGCTGGTCACCGGTGTGGGCAATAAAGTCACCTTTGTTAATAGCTCCGCGGAAGACATCCTCGATTTGCCTTCCAGCCGCATCCTTGGCCAATCCCTGGATACTTTTGGCGGTTTGTTCGGCAAAGCCGCCGCCACGTGGATGCAGACCATCCGCGCCTGGTCGGAGGATTCGGCTTCCTATCAGAGTGGCGATACCTATGCCGAGCAGATCGAACTGGATAATAAACGCATCGTTTTAGTGCATCTGGCGCCTGTCATGTTGCAACATGACTTCCTCGGTACCGTGTCCATTTTCCGTGACATCACCCACGAGGTCGAAGTGGACCGCCTCAAGTCCGAGTTTGTGGCGACTGTCAGCCACGAACTCCGCACTCCGATGACGTCCATCCGCGGCTATGCAGACATCCTGCTCCTGGGCGCGGCGGGCGCACTCAACGAGAACCAATCGCACTTCCTTAATATTATCAAAAGCAATACCGAGCGACTCAACATCCTGGTCAATGACTTGCTCGACATCTCCCGCATCGAGGCCGGACGGGTGACGCTGGCTCCGCAACCGCTTGACCTGCGCGATGTGGCTGAGGATGTGCTGGCCGACATCCTGCGCCGTTCGCAGGAAGAAAACAAACCCATGGCCATCTCGCTCGAAGCGCCCAAGGAACTGCCGCGCGTCTTCGGCGATTCGGAACGCGTGCGGCAAATCCTGGATAACCTGGTGGATAACGCCTATCACTACACACCCATGGACGGACAGATCCAGGTGCACATCCATTCGGAAAATGGGGAGGTGCAGGTGGATGTGAGTGATACTGGCGTGGGAATCTCGCCCGAAGATCAGGATCGCGTCTTTGAGCGATTCTTCCGCGGCGAGCATCCGCTTGTGCTGGCAACCCCCGGTACTGGTCTGGGATTGCCGATCGTTAAGCAACTTGTGGAAATGCACCACGGAAGAATATGGATGAAGAGCAATGGCGTACCGGGCGAAGGTAGCACCTTCTCCTTCACACTCCCTGCACATCAAATTAGCGGACGAGGCAAGAATGGCAAAAATTCTGATCGCTGAAGACGAACGAGACATTAGAGACCTGGTGGCTTTCACCCTGCGTTTTGCAGGGTATGAAGTGGTGACCGCCTCGAATGGCGAAGAGGCCGTGGGGTTGGCTCCCAAGGAAAACCCCGACCTCATCCTCATGGATGTGCGCATGCCGCGCATGACCGGCTACGAGGCCTGCCGCGTTTTAAAGGCCAGTCCAGACATGAAAGATATCCCGGTCGTATTCCTCTCCGCCAAGGGACAGGAGAGCGAGATCCAGACCGGACTTGAAGTGGGCGCGGAGGAATATCTGCTCAAACCCTTTGCCCCCGACCAGCTTACCGAACGTGTAAAGGCCATTTTGGCTAAATTTGGAAAGTGATTCTGACTCGCCGACTCATACTATGAGCGTTGTATTTCTCGATAGTGCGATTGTTCATTACGAAGTGCTGGGCAAGGGACGCCCGGTCTTCTTTCTGCACGGCTGGGTGGGCTCCTGGAAATATTGGATCCCCTCCATGCAGGTGGCCTCCACCTCTTATCGCGCCTATGCCCTTGATCTGTGGGGATTTGGCGAGACCGCCCACAAACCGCAGGCTTACAGCCTCGACCAGCAGGCAGATATGCTCCGCGCCTTCATGGAAAAAATGGGCATCGGCAAGATCGCGATCATTGGACATGGCTTGGGCGGGCTGGTGGCCCTCTCCTTTGCCAAACGCTGGTCGCAAAGCGTGGACCGCATGATGGTTATCAACTGTCCGATGGAATATGACGCCATCCATGCCCGCTTGCGCTCCTCCGGACCTGTCGACCTGCTGGAATGGCTTTCCAGCCGCACTCCCGAATCCAATGCGGCGCTTTCCGATGCCATCAAAGCCGACCCGCAGGCGATCGCTGTCTCGATAGACGGATTGCAATCCAACAACCTCTTCGGTGCGGCGCGTCAAACCAACCTGCCCTGCCTCTTCGTTTACGGGCAGAATGACCCCGCTGTCCCGCCCCCGCCTTCCGAAAAACTTTCAGCCCTGTCGCACATGATGCACACCATCGTCCTCGACAGTTCAGGCCATTTCCCAATGATGGATGAAACCCAGCAATTCAACCGCCTGTTGATCGACTTCCTCGCCCTTGACTCGGGCGCCAGTCCACAGGAACTGCAACTCAAAGACGAATGGAAACGCAGAGTGAGATAGAAACCCGTTTTACTGCAAAAAACGGGTTTCTTGTTTTTTAACTTGACATCCCCCCGCGCGCGGCATATACTCCCAACACAATTGAACGGGGAGCCTGGCACACAGGCTGAGAGGAGCGTAACCGCTCGACCCGCAAAACCTGATCTGGATCATACCAGCGGAGGGAATCTTGATTTACCAACCATCCTCCGCTCAGGATGGTTTTTTGTACCCCCACCCATCCTCCCCCATTTTCGAGAAAGCCGAAATTGGGGGAGGTGCCCCGCAGGGGCGGTGGGGGTAAAGGTAGATATGCCTCGCTGTATCATCTTCGCCAACGGGACTCTTCCCGACCCCAACTCTGCCCGCCGACTCATCCGTCCCGATGACTTTATACTCGCCGCAGACGGCGGTTCGCGTCACGCGCGGACCCTCAGCCTGCTTCCGTCCATCGTCATCGGCGATCTTGATTCGATCAGTGAAGAAGAAAGAAGAAAGAGAAAAGAAGAAGGAACGGAGTTGATCGAATACTCGCGCGACAAAAACGAGACCGATCTCGAACTCGCGCTAAACTACGCGGTCGAAAAAGGATTCCGCGAGATCGTCATCGTTGCCGCGCTGGGTGACCGTCTCGACCAGACCCTCGGCAACCTCGCGCTCCTTGCCAACATCCAACTTGCAACGCTCAACATTCGACTCGACGACGGGTTGGAATCCGCCTCCTTTTGCCGCGACCAGGCCGAGGTCCGGGGAAGACGCGGCGACCTCGTCTCGTTGATCCCCTGGGGCGGGGACGCGCGCGGCGTCCGCACCGAGGGACTCCGCTGGCCGTTGTCCAAT
>JAYRVQ010000390.1:0-2162 GCA_041918465.1 Anaerolineales bacterium | reverse complement strand
CGAGGGCACTGTGCGTCGAAGCGCGGCGCTTGTGCTGGGTCGCATCGGCGACAAGCGTGCGGTCGAGCCGCTGGGCATGGCACTTTATGATATGCACTACGAGGTTGGACGCGCCGCGGCTGAGTCTCTGGCGGGTTTTGGCGCGGCCGCCCTCGAGGTCCTGAGCGAGGCGCTTAAACATCCCGAAACGGGTATCCGCTTGCACGCGGTCTGGGCGCTGACAAAAATCCAGGATGCGCGCGTCCTTCCGCTTCTGGCGGGAATGCTGAAAGACGCGGACCGTCATGTGGTCAGGCAGGTTATCCAATCGTTGGGAGAATTGCGTGATGCGCGCGCCGTTGCTGTGCTGACTCCCATTGCTGATGACCGCGGCGACCGCGAACTTTCCATGCTGGCGCGCGAGGCGATAAAAACTTTGCAAACATAGTCTTTCGTTTTGTTAAATTTTATTGGTAAAGGAGAAACAAATGAACGCTCGATATATTCTGACCAACGCCGCCGAGGAACAGTTGGGGCAAGCGGTTTTTGAAAATTTGTACGACCTGTTCCGCGCCATGGCTGGCAACCTTCCCAATGGAAAACTGATCGAAAACGAAAAAGTATCGCGGCATCTCACTTTTCCCACGAACCCAATGTTCAAGGGTGTGTGGAAAACGCATCTCACTGAAAACGAAGCAGATGCTGTTATTGATGAAATCATTGCCTGGTTCAAGAAACAGGGCGCGCCGTATTTCTTCTGGTGGACGGGCGGCGACACAACACCAAAAGATTTGGAGGAACGCCTCGCCATGCGCGGAATGATCTCGATGGCCGAGCAGACAAAGGAATTGGCGAAAGGCATTCTCTCCACCGAGCAGGGATCGCCGTGCATGGTCGCGGATTTGGGCAGGATGAACGAGGCGGTTCTGAGTCAAACGCCAAAAGACTTTGTTATCAAAGAGATAGCAATTGAATCCGAACTTGCCGATTTCAAAAAGGTTTTTGTTGAATCCTACGAAATCCCTGAATGGGCGGGACAGGCCTGGGCGGACGCGGCATTGAAAATCGGCGTTGGAAAAACCCCGTGGCGGATGTTTGTCGGTTATTTGGGTGACGAACCCGTTGCGACCAACATGCTGTTTAATGGCGGAGGAGTGGCGAGCGTGTACGCGGTAGCCGCGCTCCCGTCTGCGCGCGGAAAGGGGATCGGAGCGGCAATCACATTGAAGCCTTTGCTCCAGGCGCGCGAGGAGGATGGATACAAATATGCGGTTCTTTTTTCCTCTGAAATGGGAATCAAAGTCTATGAGCGTATCGGATTTCGGCTGACAAATCTGAGAATCAACCGCTATCTGTGGCGAAATCAATGATGGATTTGCCGCTGAATCTTTCTGCACTGTTTCGGGTTAAGTTTTACAAATCTTATTGTCAAAGGAGAACGACATGAATTACTGGATGATCTTTTTACGATTGGCGCATATTTTTACCGGGGTCTTTTGGGTCGGCGCGGCGCTGGCGATGTACTTCTTCATCAATCCCGCCGTCCGCGCGACTGCCGAAACGGGACAAAAGTTCATGGGCTATATTTTGACTCAGAGCCGCTTCTCCGCCGCCATGATTGTGGCTGGGCTGACCACCGTGACCGCGGGGACTTTCCTGTATTGGATCGACTCCGATGGCTTCACTTCCGCGTGGATGATGGCGGGCCCGGGCATCGGGTTCGCTGTCGGCGCGACCTTCGCGGCGATTGGACTGGGCGCGGGTCTCATGATTCCCAGCACAGGCGCGGCGATGGGAAAATTGGCCGCGCAGTTTAAGGGTCCACCCACGCCCGAACAGCAGGCACGGATGGGCGCACTGAACAGGCGAATGACGACCGTTTCGATGGTGAATATCGTTTGCCTGATCGCCGCCACCGTGTTAATGGCAGTGGCACGCTATCTGCGGTTCTGAAACAAGAAAGCAGGCAAGCCTGCGGTACAACAAAAAGAGACTCCTGCAAATAGGAGTCTCTTTCAATTTCAGAAACGCTTTACTTCAACCGTCCGCCCTTCATTTCTTCCTGCATTTTCTTCAAGCCATCCATATCGCCTTTGGCGGCGAGTTTGGCTTGTTCGATCCAACCAGCGGGATCCATCATGGTCAACTTTGCGGCTTTGAGCAGTCCCGTTACTTTTTCAGGG
>JAYRVQ010000389.1:0-4733 GCA_041918465.1 Anaerolineales bacterium | reverse complement strand
TCCGAGAGTCCCATTACCAGCACCGGCGTGGACGGCCCCGCCTTCTTGAGTGGCTTGCCGCGGAAATCGGTCATCGCCTTGAGACGGCCAAACGCGGTCCCCGCTATCACGATGTCACCGGGCTCAAGCGTCCCGTTCTGGACGAGAAGCGTGGCGACCACACCTTTTGTTTTATCCAACTCCGCTTCGATGATCGTACCGATCACTTTACCGCCCGGATTGGCGCGAATTTCAGTATTGTCGGCCACCAACAGAATGGCCTCCAGCAAATCGCTGATGCCCTGTTTCTGCTTGGCAGAGACCGGCACGACCAGCGTCTGACCACCCCAATCATCAGGGACGAGTTCCTGTTCGGCCAGTTGCTGTTTAACGCGTTCGGGATTGGCGTTGGGTTTGTCGATCTTATTCAGCGCCACAATGATCGGGACGCGCGCCGCCTTGGCATGTGCGATGGCTTCCTTCGTTTGCGGCATCACGCCATCGTCCGCGGCCACCACCAGCACCACCACATCCGCGCCCTGAGCACCGCGAGCACGCATGGCCGTAAATGCCGCATGACCGGGTGTATCAAGGAATGTGATCAAGCGTCCCTTTTGCTCCACCTGATACGCGCCTATATGCTGGGTAATTCCGCCCGCCTCGCCAGCGGCCACATCCGTCTGGCGGATGGCATCCAGCAGGGATGTCTTGCCATGATCGACATGGCCGAGAATGGTCACCACCGGAGCGCGGCTCTTGAGCAGGGATTTGTCCTCGTCGGCGATCATCTGCCGCCACATGGGAACTTCGCCCACTTCCTCCTTCGGCGCTTCAACGATCACCTCAGGCACGGCCTCGAATCCATACTCTGCCACCACAATCGCCGCCGTGTCAAAATCCACGGATTGATTGATGGTCGCCATCACACCATTCGTCATCAATTTTTTAATGATTTCAATTGGGCTTTTTTCGACGATCTGTGCCAGATCACGAATGACAATATTGGCGGGTAGTTCGATCTTGTGTCCGCGCAGAGCGTCGCTCATGGGACACCTCCTTCGTTGGAATAAATCCCAGACCCTGCCCCCCGCAGAGAAACCACGAAGCATGCCAGCCAATGTCCCCGTCAGGGGGTGAGCGAAAAACGATCAGTCGATCACATGGCAGTTGCGTCCGTGGACGATTCTTCGGGAAGCGCGTCTGCAAAAACTTCCAGGCGCTCCCGGTCAGCAAGCGTCAACTCAACCTTCAGGGCGTGAGACAATGCCCCTCGCAGGCCGCGTTCCCAGCAGGCGCGGCGGTCGTGGAGATATGCCCCACGGCCAGCCAGTTTGCCGCCCGGGTCCACCTGCACCCCCTCGGCTGTCCGCACGATGCGGATCAATTCCCGCTTGGCTAGTACCGTGCGGCAACCCACGCAGGTTCGCTGGGGAACATGTTTGACGCGTTTGACAGGTTTCGCAGTCATACCCATCCATCCCCCCGAACAAATCGGGGGTGAGGGTTCATTTACTCTTCTTCCCAGACGCCATCGGCGCGCTTATGTTTCTTGCGCGCAACCACTGCGCCCAGGCTCTCATCGAACTCCAGTTCAACAGACTTCTTCTTGCCCTTCTTCTTGCCCTTCTTCTTGTCACCGCTCTCAGAATCCTCTTCCGGAGCAGGCGCAGTAAAGGCCTCGGGCTTGAACGCAAACATTTCCTCGAGCGAGACGCCATCCTTCATGGCAGGCTCCTCGACAACTTCCTTAACGACTTCCGCCGGCGCGACCGCCTCGGGCTGGACTTCCACCACAGGCGCGACTTCCACAACCACTTCCGCTTCCGCCGGGACCTCGGGCTGGGCCGCCGCTTCGACAGGTTTCTCCGGCTCAGGGAACGCCAAGACGGCCAGGGACTCTTCGATGTTCTGCATGGCCTTCGGGCCAACGCCCGCCAGTCCAAGCACCTTATTCGGTTCCGTCTTAAGCACCATCATCAAATTGCCGACTGTCTCGTAACCGGCCTCAGTCAGGATGTTGACCACGTGCTCCTTGATGCCGGAGTCCTCCAATTTGACGGCGAACGCGGCTTCGGGAATATCGGCGCGGGCCGCGGCATTTTGCTCTTCCACCACGCGGGCCGCGTCTTCTTTGATCTGAATCGTGCGACGTTCCACGCGGTCCACGAACTGTGTCAACTGCGCGAATTCCTCCGGCGTCACCGGGCGACTTTCAGCCTTCTTGAGGAGAATCTCCTCGATGGCAGGGATGGTCTCAACTGCATTGGGCAGGAGTGCGGCCAACTCCGAATCGGACTTGATCTTCTGGAGAGAATCTCCAGCGGCCTCGGGCAGGGACTTAATGTCAATGCGCCAGCCCGTCAGTTTGGCGGCCAGCCGTGCGTTCTGACCGTCGCGGCCAATGGCGAGACTCAACTGATCCTCACCGACCACCACGGTGGCTGTCTTACTGCCCTCCGCGTTTTCGGTGAGATACACCCCGTTGACGCGCGCCGGGCTGATGGCCTTCGAAATATAAACCACGGGATCCTGGTCCCACTGGATAATGTCGATCTTCTCGTCGTGCAATTCCTTGACGATGGCCTGAATGCGGACGCCTTTGATTCCCACGCACGCGCCAACCGCGTCCACGCCCGCCTGAGTGGCAAGGACAGCCACCTTGGCGCGCGCACCCGGTTCACGGGCGATGGCGCGTATCTCGACGATGCCATGATAAATCTCAGGGACTTCGTTTTCCAGCAAACGTCGCAGGAAGTTGCGATGTGCGCGTGAAAGGATGATCTGCGGGCCGCGAGGGCCGTCCTTCACTTCCAGCACCACCGCGCGCAGGCGGTCATGTACCTTGAAGCGTTCGCCCGGCACCTTCTGGTTGTTGGGCATGTTGCCTTCGGCCTTCATGTCCAGGCCGATGGTTACCCCTTGCACAGGGTTGGAAGCCTGCACCACGCCGCTGACGATCTCGCCCAACTGGCGCTGGAAATATTCCAACTGCGAGGCGCGTTCGGCTTCGCGGATGCGTTGCTGAATGACCTGACGCGCGGTTTGCGCGGCGACCCGCCCAAAGTCCGCGGGGGTCGTTTCCACGATCGCCATGTCGCCCAGTTGAACGTCGGGGTTGACTTTACGGGCCTCCTCCAAAAGCACTTCGGTGCGGTCGTCCATAATATCTTCGACCACTTCCTTCTCGGCAGAGACGGTCACCTTTCCGGTCTCGGGATCGATCTTGGCCTCCACATGTTGCGCAGTGGACGCGTTGACCGCCCGCCGATAGGCAGAAACCATGGCGGACTCAATCGCCGAAAGGATGATCTCCTTTGGCAGTTGTTTGTCTTCCAGCACTTCATTGAAGGCGAGGGCAAATTCGTTCTTGGTCGTCATACTTTCTTGCTCCGTAAATATCCTTTTACAAGCAGAGAACTGGGGGTTGCCCAGTTCTCGGTGTCAACAGTATTGATTCTTAGTACGGAGTGGATTTTAGCATAGAGATGCAAGATATGCAAGAAGTAAAATCCGCAAAATTCATTGCAGTGGACAAATGAAATAAGGGTCGACCACATCCCCGCCCTCCGAGAGCCAGCCGGTTGTTCCATCATCCAAGCGAACATTCCACCATGACCAACTGTCCGAACAGGAAGGTCCACCGATGACGGTGAATTGAGTCCCGGTATTTACGTAAACAATAGTGTCCGCAGACTTTGCTGGCGCGTTGCGCAGGCGTACCCTGTCACTGCGCGTGCAGACATAGCCGCGCTGATTCACGATCATTCGCTGCGGCGGCGCGCCGGGGCAGGATGTGCTCGAGCCTGAATTTGTTGCAATAAAACTATCGTATGGCGCGGCATTCACATCGAACCAATGAAAATTAGTTGTGAGAGAAATCTCGGGGTTGCTTACTCCAACGACAGTGTAATGAAGGCCAGCGTTGAACGGGCCAGACAATTCTGCATAAATACCGCCACTAGAATCGGACTGTATCACCTGCTTGTTGATTAGTCTCATATCCTGGCCGTAATTGTCCGATGTCTGGCGGTATAGGAGGATGTATATTGGCACATTGGGCGGAAAGTTTGCTCCGACCACATCTGCTCTACCATTATCCTTCGGGATTACATGATGAGAATAAAAATTCTGCATTGGATTGATTTCCGTTTTGGGACGCGAACTGAGTGTACTGATATATGGTTTTTTATATTCTCTCTCAACCGAAAAGTCTTGTGAATAGACTCCAAAATTACTCTGTTTCTGAACAATTGAGATACGCCATTTTCCCACTGAAAGCTCAACAGGTGACCACATCAACAAGTTGTAACAATGAGCAATACCTTTACGTTCTCCACAATCGCTAAAGGAATATCCCGCATACCCATCCCACTTTAGCCCCCTGTTTGTTTCAAAGAAGAGATTGGGAGTTGTTAGATACGTGTTCGCTGGTCCATCGAGTCGAGATATCACAATTTGAAATGACCGACTAATGTCAAATCCCTTCAACCAAAAACACACACCGACGAATTGCCCTCCCTTATCCATTTCAATTGTATTTGGTTGCTGGTCTATTCCTGGGCAAACCCCGCCTCCACCGCCGAAACCAAATGAAAGTACTTCATCGAACTCTGGTAACGGTGGAAGAGGCGTATTTGTGGATGTACTGGTGATCGTGCTGGTTGGGGTAAAAGTAGGAGTGAAAGTAAAAGTGGGCGTGAAAGTAGGAGGGAAAGTCGGCGTAAACGTTGACGGGGCTATAGGTAACGTGGGAG
>JAYRVQ010000388.1:0-3912 GCA_041918465.1 Anaerolineales bacterium | reverse complement strand
GCGGTGAGGGCGTTGAAGGTAGTGGCGGTGCCGAAGTCAATCACGCAGGCGGGGCCGCCGTATAGTTTCTGGACGGCGACCGCGTCCGCCACACGGTCCGCGCCGACCGCTTTGGGGTCGTCGTAGCGGATCTTGATTCCCGTTTTGACGCCCGCGTCCACGATGAGCGGTTCGCGCTTGAGGTACTCGCGGCAGGCCTGGGCGATACGCGTCGTCAGCGGCGGGACGACCGAGGCGAGGCAGATGCCCGTCAAGTCTTTTGGCGTCTTGCCGACGTGAGTCAGCAGGCCGAGGAGTTGCAGTCCGTATTCATCGGGCATGCGCGCGTCCTCGGTGGCGAGCCGCCAATGATGGACGAGCGTCTCGCCTTCGTAAAGGCCGATGGTCAGGTTGGTGTTGCCGAGGTCAATGGTGAGGAGCATGGGGAGTTCCAAATTCTGAATGCGAATTACCATATGTTATTATGTCACAGAGTGTGCAATTTGTGTTATTGCTTTTTGGTGTAATGTGCCTATAATACCAGCAAGTTTCTTGCCCAAGTTAGCCGACGATAACCGCGATATTATCTGCGCGCATTGAGTTGTGCAGACCAGTTCCCTGTAATCTTGATATACTATTGTCAATAATATTGAAGGAAACTTTACGTTGTGGAAACAGGCAACAAAACGGGATTGATTGCAAACTGATTCTCAAGAGGAAAAATGACCATCAAAGACATACTCATAAAAAAACTGCAAGATAAAACCGCCGAGATCTCCATCCTTGGGCTTGGTTATGTCGGCCTGCCGCTGGCCGTGGTGTTTGGCGAGGCGGGATTTAACGTCACGGGCGTGGACCCGGACACGCGCAAGGTTGATTCGCTCAAGAAGGGCGTGTCGTACATCCCCGATGTCAAGACAGAGACGATTGCCGCTCTGGTCGCATCGGGACGCCTCAAAGCCACAACAGATTTCTCTATTTTGAAACAAATGGACGCAGTCAGCATCTGCGTGCCGACTCCTCTTCGTAAAACTGGCGACCCGGATATGTCGTTCATCCTGTCCGCGACGGATGAACTGGCGAAATATATGCACAAGGGCATGGTTGTCGTGCTGGAGTCCACTACGTATCCGGGCACGACGCGGGAAGTGCTCCTGCCAAAACTCGGTTCGGAACACGGCCTTACCGTCGGCGAGGACTGGTTCCTTGCCTTCTCACCCGAGCGCGTGGACCCAGGCCGTGAGGATTTCACCACCATCAACACGCCAAAAGTGATGGGCGGCATCACCGAAACCTGCGGAGAAGTGGCAACTGTCTGGTACGAAGGCGCGATTAAAACGGTCCACCATGTTTCGTCCGCGGAAGCGGCAGAGATGGCTAAACTGCTGGAGAACACCTTCCGTATGATCAATATCGGGATGGTCAACGAAATGGCGATCATGTGCGAGCGCCTCGGCGTGGACGTGTGGGAAGTCATCGACGCGGCGGCCAGCAAGCCGTTCGGTTTTATGAAGTTCACCCCCGGTCCCGGCCTGGGCGGTCATTGCATTCCGATTGATCCGCTGTATCTCTCGTGGAAGATGAAGTCGTTCAACTACAATGCGCGCTTCATCGAACTGGCATCCGAGATCAACACCAACATGCCGCGCTATGTTGTCAGCCGCATGTTGGACGCAATGAACGATCGCGGTATGCTCCTCAAGGGCAGTCACGTGCTTGTGCTGGGGGCGGCCTACAAACCCGATATTGATGATGTGCGCGAATCCCCGTCCCTGGATGTGATCGGCATGCTCCAGAAGAAGGGCGCGTTGGTAAATTACCACGACCCATACATCCCACACATCCATCACGAATATGATGGCTGGCACATGGACAGTGTCAAGGATGTGATGAAAGCCGTCCGCGAGGCGGACGCAGTGGTGATCGTCACCAACCACAAAGTCTATGATTACGCGGCGATTGTCAAAGAGGCAAAATTTGTCTTTGACACGCGCAACGCCACGGGGAAGATCACAAAGGACACTAAAAAAGTTGTGAGGCTTTAATGGCAAATTATCTGGTGACAGGCGCGGCAGGATTCATCGGCGCGCGGACTTCCACGATTCTCATCGAGCAGGGACACACCGTTGTCGGCGTGGATAACATGAACGACGCGTACGATGTCCGCGTGAAGGAATATCGTCTTAAAAATTTACAAATGCTGAACGGATTTGAATTTGTCCGTGACGATATTTCCCAGCGCGTCATCCTGGACCGTCTGGCTGGCCGCCGTTTCGACGCGGTCATCAACCTGGCCGCGTGGGCGGGCGTGCGCGCCAGTGTGAAAAATCCCTGGGTGTACGCCGAGACCAATGTCATTGGCACGCTCAACATGCTGGAACTCTGCCGCCAGACAGATTGCAAAAAATTCCTGCTGGCATCCACCTCGAGCATCTACGGCGCGAACCCGCCCTATCCCACACCTGAAACCGCCTCCAGTAGTGAACCGCTCCAGCCTTACGCGGCCAGCAAAAAGGGGGCGGAAGCGATGGCGCATGCCTATCATCATCTCTACGATATTGACGTGAGCGTCGTCCGCTTTTTCACTGTCTTTGGGCCTGCGGGACGTCCCGATCTGGCGATCTTCCGCTTCGTGAAATGGATTCACGAGGGACAACCTGTGCGCGTCAACGGCGACGGCGAACAGTCGCGCGGCTTCACCTACATTGATGACATCGTACGCGGCATTATCGCCTCCTTGAAACCGCTCGGCTTTGAGATCTTCAATCTCGGAGGGCATGAAGTCATCACGATCAACAACCTGATCAAACTGGCGGAGGAATTGGTCGGCAAAAAAGCCATCGTTCAATACGGTCCGCCCGACCTCGCCGACATGCGCTCCAACTGGGCGGACGTATCGAAGGCGCGCAAGTTGCTCGGCTGGCAACCACAGGTGGGACTGCGCGAGGGGATAGGGAAACTCGTTGAATGGTATCGCGCCGAAGGCGAGTGGGCAAAGGATATTGTGACCATCTAACCACTGCCCTCCCGAAGGATATCGGGATGTGAGCGGAGTGAATGAGTGTTCTTCGAGCGAACACAGTCGAAGGGCAAGTCGCCAGAGAACAATTGTTGCTTTGATTATGCCCTTCGACTTCACTTCGTTCCGCTCAGGACGGCGGTAACTTCTATCTCCTATCTCGTATCCCGCAACACTTTTTCATGCAAACCCCCGCATCCAAACCCTCCTGGCGTCCAGACTCCCTCCTCGCCCGCGTCCTCCGCAACAGCGGCTACCTCTTCTCGTCCACCTTCGTCTCTGCCGCGCTGGGATTCGTGCAGGGGATTTTAATCGTCCGCCTGCTGGGGATCGAGCGCTTCGGCGCGTTGACCGCCGTGATGCTGTTTGCCTCGAACGTGAACCGTCTGCTATCGTTCCGCATGAGCGAGGTGACGGTCAAATATATGGGCGAGGCGCTGACGAAAGACGACAAATCCCGCGCCGCCGCGCTCGCCAAGTGGATCGGACTCGCTGAGGCGTTCACCTCCGTTCTGGCGTATCTCGTTCTTTTCTTCCTTTCGGCTTGGTTCGCAGGCGACGCGGCCCTCGCTGGCTATTACCGTTTCTACGGACTCTTCCTGCTCGCCAATCTCGTCTACGAAACGTCCACGGGGATTTTGCAGGCCACGGATAAATTCAAGCGCGTGGCTTTCGCCAATCTTCTGCAAAGCATCCTCACCTTCCTGCTCATTGGCCTCGCGTTCTTCATGCGCTGGAGCATGTTCGAAATTCTGATCGCCTATCTCCTCGGCAAGACGTTGGCCGCGCTGATCGTGACTGGCTCCGCCCTCGCCGAGTTGACGCACAGATTGGGCGCGGGTTGGACGCGCGCCTCGTTCGCGTTGATCCCCGATTGGAAGTCCATCGCGCGTTTCGCCGTCAGCACGAACATC
>JAYRVQ010000387.1:0-2527 GCA_041918465.1 Anaerolineales bacterium | reverse complement strand
CGGATTCGGCGACCAGCGTCCCGAATGGGTGTACGAGATGCTGGCGCGCAAAGGGTATGGCGTCCTCGCCTGGGATGCGCGGGCGCACGGCGAAAGCGGCGGAGAAATTTCCACGGTCGGCTATTTGGAAGTGCTGGACGTGAAAGCCGCGCTCGATTATGCGCTGGCCCAACCCGAAGTGAAACACGTCGGCGGGTGGGGCGGATCGATGGGCGCGGCTACTCTCATCCGCGCCGCGGCCCAATATCCAGAGATCGAAGCGCTGTTCGTGGATAGTTCCTTCGCCTCGATGGAAGACGAATTCGACTACCTCGTCCCCTACCCCATTCTCAATCCGTTGGCAAAATTTCTGGCGGAGATCAGAACGGGTATCTCGCTCGATGACGTCAGCCCCGTGAACGTGATCGCCAGAATCAGCCCGCGTCCCGTCTACATCGTCCACAGCAGCGCTGACAAGGTCGCGCCGCCCGACGCGGGTCAAGTCCTGTACGAAGCGGCGCACGAGCCGAAATTCCTGTGGCTGGAGGACGGAGTCCCGCACCAGCAGATTTTCCTGTCGAACTCTCAGCGATACAAGAAAAGGCTGATCGGATTTTTCGACGAGTGGCTTCTGGGATACTGACCCACGCCGCTTGAAATTCGCTTACAATACGAGTAATTCACATCAGGAGCACTAAGCATGGCAACGGAACAAAATATCGGTCCCATCCTGGAAACCTTCCAGCGGACAGAGATCACCGAGCATCACATCTACAAGCGCCTGGCACGCGTCATCAAATCGCCCGAGAACGCAAAAATCCTCGACCAGATCGCGGACGATGAACTGCGTCACTATCACGGCTGGAAAAAATACAGCGGAAGGGACGTGAAGCCCGATTGGTTCAAAATGTGGTTTTACTACCTCGTCAGCCGCATTTTCGGTTTCACCTTTGGCATCAAGTTGATGGAACGCGGCGAAGAGGCCGCCCAGAAGAATTACGCGCAGATCGCCGCCACCATCCCCGAAGCAGAAAAATTCATGCATGAAGAGGATGTTCACGAGGAGCAGTTGATCGGGATGCTGGACGAGGAGCGACTCCGCTACGCGGGTTCGGTCGTGCTCGGACTGAACGACGCCCTCGTGGAACTGACAGGCGCTCTCGCGGGACTGACGTTGGCCCTCCAGAACGGAAAATTGATTGCCCTTTCGGGACTCATCACAGGCATCGCCGCCTCGCTTTCGATGGCTGCGTCGGAATATCTCTCCACCCGCTCTGAAAAAACGGACAAGCATCCCGTGCGCGCCGCGATCTACACGGGCATCGCATACATCATGACAGTCTCCCTGCTCGTCCTGCCCTACCTGCTCAGCCCCGAGACATACCTGCTCGATCTCGTCATCGCGTTGACGACGGGAGTCATTATCATCGCGGTCTTCAACTACTACATCTCCGTCGCAAAGGATGAATCCTTCCGAGAGCGATTTGTGGAGATGGCCGTCTTGAGTCTCAGCGTGGCCGCCTTCAGTTTCGGCATCGGATACCTCATCCGCTTGTGGCTGGGGATCGAAGTGTAATCAGCATCGAGAGAGAAAGTCGCCTTGAAGGCGACTTTCTCTTTTCTCTATCAGGGCGGTTTGCTAATGCGTTTAAAATTGGTGCTTGGGGTCATTCCTGATGCGTGAGAAACATCATCTATGCCGCGCTTATCAACCAGAATATAATCACGTCACTACTTCAAATTAGGAGCAGCATTTCCATGTGTGGAATTTTCGGGTACGTTACAAATAAAGAAACAGAACTTGGTCCAATTCTTATTGCTGCCGCTGAAAGGCTCACCTATCGCGGCTATGACTCAGTCGGCGCGGCAACGATGAACAACGGGAAGATTGACCTGCGAAAAGATACCGGCAAAGTGGATTCGGTGGCGGCGAAGTACAACATCGCCGAAATGCGCGGACAGCGCGGGATTACGCAGTTGCGTTGGGCAACGTTCGGGGAGCCGTCGCAAGTCAACAGTCAGCCGCATTTGGATTCGGACGGCGACATGGTCGGCGCGCACAATGGGAACGTGGTGAACAACGTCGAGTTGCGCGAGCAGTTCATCGCAGAGGGCATGACCGTCCGCTCGCAGAATGATGGGGAGACGTGTGTCCATGCGGTGGAACGTTACATCAATCGCGGATACGAATTCATTGATGCCATTCGTTTGGCATACGGTGACCTTGAAGGTGATTATGCCTTCGTCATCGGGCGCGCCAATGACGACAAGTTATACGCGTTCAAAAAAGGATCAGGCATGGTGGTGGGACTCGGCGAAGGCTTCACCTGCGTTTCGTCTGACCTGCCGTCCATTCTGCCGTTGACGCGCGAAGTGATCCGCCCGCAGGATGGAGAGATCG
The DNA here is from genome assembly GCA_041918465.1 of Anaerolineales bacterium. Taxonomy (GTDB): domain Bacteria; phylum Chloroflexota; class Anaerolineae; order Anaerolineales; family Villigracilaceae; genus Denitrolinea. The sequence continues at coordinate 147 of JAYRVQ010000387.1, read as the reverse complement.
TCACGTTGTGGGCGGACAAGGTCGAGGTGCGTTCGGTAAAGGATGGGAAAAAGGTCGATCGAAAGCCGGAAACAGTTACGGAGTCGATGGATGCGGTGCAGAAGGGCGGGTATCCGCATTTTATGTTGAAAGAAATCCACGAGCAGG
>JAYRVQ010000386.1:0-8423 GCA_041918465.1 Anaerolineales bacterium | reverse complement strand
TGGACACGATGGAGTTCGGCGCTCAGAATGTCCCGCAATGGAACACCATCTCCATCAGCGGATACCACATCCGCGAGGCGGGCTCCCCTGCCGCGCAGGAACTGGCCTTCACCCTCGCGGACGGCATGGAATACGTCCGCTGGGGAATCGCGCGTGGCATGAACGTGGACGAGTTTGCCCCGCGCCTGTCGTTCTTCTTTAATGCCCACAACGACTTCTTCGAGGAGATCGCCAAGTACCGCGCCGCGCGTCGAATCTGGGCGCGTGAGATGAAGGAAACTTTCAAGGCCAGGAGTCCGCGCTCGTGGCTGTTACGTTTCCACACACAAACCGCGGGAGTCAGTCTCACCGCGCAACAGCCGGAGAACAACGTGGTGCGCGTCGCCATCCAGGCCCTCGCGGCTGTCCTCGGCGGGACGCAGTCCTTGCACACCAATTCGCTCGATGAGGCGCTGGCGCTACCGTCCGAACACGCGGTGACAATTGCCCTCCGCACCCAGCAGATTATCGCGGAAGAGTCAGGGGCGGCCAACACGGTTGATCCACTCGGAGGCAGTTTCTTCGTCGAGGCCCAGACCGACCGCATCGAGGCGCAGGCGCGTCACTACTTCCAACGTATCGAAGAGATGGGAGGAGTCATCCCCGCGCTCGAAAAGGGATTCTTCCAAAGCGAAATCTCGGACGCGGCCTATCGCTACCAGCGTGAGATTGACCTCGGCGTGCGGAAGATCGTGGGTGTGAACGCGTACGAGGAGAAGAAGCCGCTCACCATCCCGATCCTGGAAATGGATCCGCAGGGCTACGCGCGACAGATCGCGCGGCTGGAGGAAGTCCGTCGCACGCGTGATGCTGGCCGCGTGGGACAGGCCTTGGATCGTCTCCGCATCGCCAGCCAGGGGACGGAGAATACCATGCCCTTCATTTTGGATGCGGTGCGCGCCTACGCCACTCTCGGCGAGATCATCCAGGTGATGAAGGGTGTCTTCGGAACATACGAAGAGCCAACGTGGATCTAGCGTTTGGTTTCGCGTTCCTGGCTGTGATTCGACCGGGATTCAGTCCTGTGCTTTGGGTGTAGAATAGAAAAAATTCCATTAAGGAGTTCAGCATGTCAGGCAAAAAAGGCGTCATTGGTATTCTAACTGGCGGCGGGGATGTGCCAGGATTAAATCCGGCCATCCGCGCGGTCACCATCCGCGCTCTCCGTGAAGGTTGGCAGGTGGTAGGCATACGAAGGGGCTGGGCGGGGCTGGTTGATGTCGTTCGCGATAAAAAGGCGGACAACAGTAACAATTTCCAGGTGTTGACCGAGGACATTGTCAACAAGGCTGGGCGCACGGGCGGGACCTTTTTGCATACTTCGCGTACCAATCCCGGCAAGATCAAACGCGACCGCCTGCCAGCGGCTTTGCAGGAAAAATACACGAACGAAATCAACGATGTGACTCCTGAAGTGCTCCAGAACCTCGACTTCCTTGGCATTGAATATCTTGTCCCCATTGGCGGCGATGATACTCTCAGTTATGGCGTTCGCATGTTCCAGGAGGGTGTCAAGGTGGTTGCCATTCCCAAAACGATGGACAACGATGTGCCCGGCACCGATTACTGTATCGGATTTAGCACCTGTGTGACTCGCACGATTGAGATCGCCAACAGCCTGCGGACGGTGGCTGGTTCCCACGAACGCCTGATGGTGCTGGAGGTCTTTGGACGTTATGCAGGATTCACGGCCATGCTTCCCACCATGGCGGGCGCGGCCAACCGATGCGTCATCCCCGAGCATAAATTTGATATTGAAAAACTTGCTGAATTGCTTATGCTGGATCGCAGGTATAACCCCAGTAGATATGCAGTCGCACTGGTTTCAGAGGGAGCCATGTTCAAGGGCGGCGAAATGATTTTCGAAGACAAGACTACTGATGCCTTTGGCCATGCCAAACTAGGCGGGATTGGTGACCTCGTTTCGGCGCGTCTCAAAGAATTGACCGCCCAGCACAACAACGGCCGCACTGTGGACATTGTCAACCAGAAGCTTGGATACCTCGTCCGTTGCGGCGACCCAGACGCGATCGACTCGATTGTCCCGATGGCGTATGGCAACCTGGCGCTTGACCTGGTTTTGAAACGCGTCCACGGGCGGATGGTGGTTCTCAAAAATGGCCGCTACGACAACATCCCGATTGACATTGTCACCAGCACAAAGAAGACTGTCAATGTGGACCGTTTCTACAACACCGAACGTCTGCGCCCCAATTTCGAATCTTTCGAGATGACCCCGCTGTTCATTATGACCAGTGATAGCATATAATTAGACAAACACACAAGCAAACATAATGACAGAAACCTCCTGAAGAGTCGGGAGGTTTCCTTGTATACCTGTGTGCCGTTTACTTGTGTACTTATTCCCTCTTCACCTGGAACGTATCAAAATCGCGCGCCACCGACACGTTGGGGAAAAGCGACTGCGCCTCGGCCAGCACTTCCTTTTCGCGGTAGCGCCGCGAGAGATGGGTAAGGATCAGTTTCCTCACCCCCGCCTTGGTCGCCAGTTCCGCACCCATGCGCGCCGTCAGATGCGAGAACTGCTTCGCCATATCGGCCTCTTCATCCAGATACGTGGACTCGATCACCAGCGCGTCCGCGTCGCGCGCGACCTCGAGCAGGTCATCCGTCCGACCCGCGTCACCCACCACGACGAGTTTCGCGCCTCGTTCGAGCGGACCCAACACATCGTCCGGTGTGACGCGCTTTCCGTCGGGCAGGGAAATCGTCTCGCCCGCCACCAGTCGGCTTCGTTCCGGTCCGAACGGAACGCCCAGTTCATCCGCCTTTTGTGAGAGGAACGGACGGCGCGCCTTGCCCTCGAACGCGTAGCCCAGACAGTCGGGCCCGCGATGTGTGACGGGAAAGGCTGTGATGGTGAAATCCTCCGCATCGAAGAACGTGCCCGGTTTGATCTCGTTCATTTTGAGAGGCATGGGCGGCTGGTTGCCGCGCAAGACAACACCGTAAAGCAGATCGTGGACGCGGTCCAGCGTGGAGCGTCCGCCGTAAATTTCCAGTTCATCAATTGCCTCCCATCGGAGGAAGGTGCTGAGCAACCCGCCGAGACCGAGGATGTGGTCGAGGTGCCCGTGCGTGAGCAGGACGCGCGTCAAGCGTTTGAAGCCGATGCCTGATTGCAGGATCTGGCGCTGTGTCCCTTCGCCGCAATCCACGAGGAAGCGATATTCGTTGTGGCTGACGATCTGCGCCGAAAGCCCGCGCTTGGCAGAAGGGGCGGATGCGGATGTGCCGAGGAAAAGAATTTCGAACAAGGAAGTTTCCTTAAAATTTCTTGCCACTAATTTCACGGACACTTGCACCTGCCGCAAGTGCAGGTGTTACACGGAGAAAAACATCGGTGAAAATCCGTGTAATCCGTGGCAGAGACATCCAAAAGTGTGCCAATTGTACCTTAAGAAAAACAGACCATTTGTGCTATAATTTTTCTGCACAGCATCCCCGCCTATCAGACTATCTGACCACCCGATTAGAAAATGCCTCTCATCAAAGGTCAACCCTCCAAATCCAAACCAAAGAACATCCTGCCATCCAAAGGCAAGACAGGTCCGCGTAAATCGTCTGCGCACAAACCCGTGCCCACGCGCTATGCCGAACCCTCCTGGTGGGCGCGCGTGCCTGCCGAGCGTAAACTGGATATCCTTGGCGTTCTGCTTTCCGCAGTTGGCGCTCTCATCCTTCTCAGCCTGTTCACTGTCAATCGCAGTGCCGCCATCAGCACGATCACTCGCGTCCTTGCCCAAATTTTTGGCTGGGGGCTTTACATCCTCCCCGTTGCCCTGCTCCTCTTTGGCTTGTGGCTTGTTCTGCGCCGCATCGAAAAACTCCCGCCGCTTACTCTCGAACGCGGCGTTGGCAGTATCCTGCTTTTTCTCTGGATACTCACCGCCATCCATGCCATGACCACGCCGCTTGAATTCTCCCTCGATGCCGCCCGCGCTGGCTTCGGCGGCGGTCACATTGGCAGTTTCTTCCAACGCACTTTGTGGGGTTTGCTCGGCGCAGGCGGCGCGGTTGTGGCGCTGTTGGCCTGGTTCATCATCTCTGTGACGATGACCTTCGACATCTCCGTCCGCGACCTGAGCGGATTCTTCTCCCCGATTTTTTCCCGTTTGCAGACTTTGATCACGCGTCGCGCGGAACCCGGGCCTGCCGCGCCCAAACCAGGCGACGCCGCGGCGAATGGCTTTACCCCGTTCACTCCGCCCAAGCCGCAACCTGCCTCCATCAAACCGGTCTCGCCGGGCGTGCCGTCTGTCACAACCACGCGTCCTGGTGAAGCAGTCATCCACTGGCAGTTGCCCGCCGTCAAAGACATTCTCGACGAGGGCGCCGCGCCCTCCATCAATGAAGATTTTATTCAGAAGCGCGCCCGTCTCATCGAGGAGACGCTGGCATCCTTCGGAGCGCCCGCGCAGGTAGTGGAGATCAGCCGCGGGCCAACGATCACGCAATTCGGAGTGGAGCCGCTCTTCGTCGAGACTCGAAACGGGCGGACGCGCGTCCGCGTCAGCAAGATTGCTTCCCTCGCGGACGATCTCGCTCTCGCGCTGGCCGCGCCGCGTATTCGCATCCAGGCCCCGGTGCCGGGACACAGTTACGTCGGCATCGAAGTCCCCAACGAGGAGATGACGCTGGTCGCGTTGCGCGATATTCTCGAAAGCGAGATGTTCCTGCGCAACCGCACTTCCCTGCGCTTTGCCCTTGGCCGCGACGTGGCGGGACATCCCACTGTGGCGGATTTGACTTCCATGCCGCACCTGCTCATCGCAGGCACGACTGGCTCTGGCAAATCGGTGTGTGTCAATTCCATCCTGACGAGTTTCCTGCTCCACAACACGCCTGAAGACCTCCGCCTGATTCTGGTGGACCCTAAGCGCGTGGAGTTAACCGGCTACAATGGCGTACCTCATTTGCTCGCGCCAGTGGTGGTGGAGATGGAGCGCGTCATCGGTGCCCTGCAATGGATGACGCGCGAGATGGACAAGCGTTACCACGAATTCGCTCGTGTCGGCGCGCGCAACATCGCCGACTACAATGCCCGCATGATTTCACAGGGCGGCAAGAAATTTCCTTTCCTGGTAGTGGTCATTGATGAACTGGCCGACCTGATGATGATCGCTCCAGACGAGACGGAGCGCACCATCACGCGCCTTGCCCAACTTGCGCGTGCCACCGGTATCCATTTGATCCTTGTGACGCAACGTCCCTCCGTGGATGTGGTGACAGGGCTCATCAAGGCCAACTTCCCAGCGCGCATCGCTTTTGCCGTGGCGTCCAACACCGATAGTCGGGTCATTCTCGACCAGCCCGGCGCGGAGCGCCTGCTTGGTCGCGGCGATATGCTCTACCAGGCCCCGGATTCACCCGCGCCCGCGCGCTTGCAGGGTGTGTTCGTTTCGGATCACGAGATCCAGCAACTGGTTGAATTCTGGCGCGCCCAGGTGGGAGCCAGTCCCTACACCATGCCCGGCGGCGCGGTGGATACACCATCCATCAGCGGCGTTCCCCTCAAGCAGGTGCCAATGTTCGAGGATATGTCTCCCGCCTCGGACGAGGATCCCCTGCTGAAAGATTCCATTGACATTATCCGCAAGGAAGGTAAAGCCTCGGTCTCCATGCTACAGCGCAAACTACGCATTGGCTACACCCGCGCCTCGCGCCTCATGGATACGCTGGAGGATAAGGGGATTGTTGCCCCACCGGATGGCATGTCTCAGGTGCGTCGCGTGATCGAAGTGGAAGATACAAAGGAGACTCAAACCTATAAGTCTGAGTCACACCAGGAAGAGGTGTAGGGCAAATTGACAATTTGTCCCACCAAATTTCCGTTATAATATTTTTGCGCCCCGGTAGTTCAATGGATAGAACAAGGCACTCCTAAGGCTTAGATGTGGGTTCGATTCCCGCCCAGGGCACCACTGGAAATTTTAAGGTAACTTTCATTTTCGGGGCTTGCATTCCAACAGGAGATATAGTATTATTAATTAGGCAAACGGTTGGGTGCCCCCCTCACCCAGCCGTTTGCCACTTAAATTAACAGGCAAGCCCCCGAACTGATGTTGCGGGGGCTTTTTATTTACGGGGTTTGCATGGTCTTGTAAAGCGGTTGAAGTTGTTTGTACATTTTCTTGTATACCCCGTAATATAAATCATCATACTTTGCGTGCGTCTTTGCATCGGGTTCGAACGTATCGCGGACGCGCGTCATCTCGCGGATGGCAGTGGCGAAATCCTTGTGGATGCCCGCGCCGACAGCCGCATCTATTGCCGCGCCGAGACCGGAAGCCTCGTACACGTGCGGACGCGAGGCGGGCAGGCCGAACACGTCCGCGGTGAGTTGCAGGGCCGCGTCCGATTGACTGCCTCCGCCCGCGACGCGCAATTCGGTGATGGGGATGCCGCTGCGTTTGGCCGTCCGCTCGGCGCCCTCGCGCATGGCATACGCGAGTCCCTCGAGGATTGCGCGGTAGAGATGAGCGCGCGTGTGCACGTCACTGAAGCCGATGACCGCGCCGCGCGCTTCGGGCCCGGGGAAACGCAGTCCAGGTGACCAGTAGGGTTGCAGAACCAGACCGTCCGAGCCAGGGGATACAGATTTGACCAACTCGTCAAACAAGGCTTCGGGTTCGATGCCTTGATCGTCTGCCAGTTTCTGCTCGCGCAAGCCGAACTCGTGCTTGAACCACGTCACCATCCAGTAGCCGCGCTGGACTTGAATCTCAAAAGTATATTGTCCCGGCACGGCGGCGGGATACGGCGGCAGGAGCGGGATGACCTCGATGTATTTTTTGTGCGTGGTGTTGATGGTGGCGGTCGTGCCGTAGCTCAGGCAGCCCATGTGCGGTTCGAGACAGCCCGCACCCAGCACCTCGGTCGCTTTATCGGCGGCGGCGGCGATGAGCGGGAGTCCCTCGGGCAGGCCGGTGGCAGACGCGGCCTCAGCGGAGATTCCGCCCAGGGGCGACGCGGCCGGCACGAGGTCGGGAAGGAGGCGCTTGTCAATCGGCACGGCCTGCCATTTCCAGTCCCAGGATTTCGCCCACGCCTGCGATTTATAGTCGAAGGGAATGTATGCGACTTGGGATGAGACGGAATCCACATATTGGCCGACAAGGCGATGGATGAGATAGCCCGAGAGCAAGAGGTACTTGTGTGTCGCGTCCCAGATCTCTGGTTGGTTTGTACGGATCCAGTTCGCCTCTGCCTCGGACTGGAGGTAGGCCACCGTTTCGGCCGCGCCCGCGACCGCGAAGGCCGCGCCCCACAACCCGCCCAAGGGTTTGAGTCCCTCGGTGCGACGCTGGTCGAGCCAGACGATGGCGGGGCGGAGCGGCTTGCCGTTCTTGTCGAGGTTGACGAGGGTGCTGCGTTGCGTGGTGAGCGCGACCGCGGCGAGGGACGATTTGTCCACGCCCTGCGCCCACAGTCCCTGGCAGGCTTCGCAAACCGCGCGCCAAAAGACTTCGGGGTCCTGCTCGGCGAGGCCGGGCGCGGTGGAGTAGTATGGCTCGATGGGGACGCGTTGTTTGAAAAGCAAATTGCCGCGCGGGTCGAAGACGAGGGCGCGCACGGATTGGGTGCCGTTATCAATGGCGAGCAGGTTTTCAGGCATTCTCACTCCTTACCACGAAGGTTTGGGGTTGAAGGTTGAAAGTTGAAGGTTGAAAGTCAATAGCCTGGTGACTTTTGACTCCAATCCAAATCCCTTTCATCCTTTTCATCTGTGGTTGATTATGTAGTACCGCAAGATTTATCTTGCGTGGGCAGGGCAACATAAATGTTGCAGTACTGAAACCAGTGATTAACTCAAGCGATACGACGCGTTCCACAAGGCGATGTAGTCGCGGGCTTCCTTCTCCCAGCGGGCGTCGTCCCAGCCGAGCGCGGGTTGAACGAGGGCGCGGATTTGCGGGAGCAGGTCTGTGCCGCCGTTTGGCGCGAGCAGGCCGAGACGGACGCGGCGCAGGAGCAGGTCGCGGAGGTGGACGACGCCCTCGGCGCGCGCGGCTTGTTTCAGTTCCGACCACAGATAGGATGTGTTTGGAATTGTCTCATGGGATTCGTCTGCGAGGAAGGTTTGCGCGGATTGAATTCCGTAGCGCGCCAGCAAACGCAATTGTTGTGATGGAGGAAGTTTCGTTTCTGCAAATTGGGATTCGGCTTCGGGCGGAAACGAATCCAGCACAGGCGTATCGGGGTCGAAGGGAATGTGTCCAAGATGCTTGCGGACGGCCTTGAGCGCGTCGCGTGCCATGATGCGGAAGGTTGTCAATTTGCCGCCGCTGACGGTGAGCAGTCCGTTCTCGTCCCAGATGGCGTGCTCGCGCGATTCCTTCGACGGATCTGCTTTGCCCGTA
>JAYRVQ010000385.1:0-2562 GCA_041918465.1 Anaerolineales bacterium | reverse complement strand
GACCTCGCCTGCGTGGACGCGTGGTCGGCGCGCACAGGTCTCGCCTACGATCAGTTGTGGCTCCGCGTCCCACCTGTCACAGAGACCGGCGAGGCGGCAGGCGCGTTACATCAATTGGCGGAATCTATTGAAGATTCCGGTGAATTTGTGATTGTCTACGAAAACCCCGGCACGATCATTTATGCAAGGCAGACAAGCCAGCCGTAATTATTGGTTTCGTTCGCACCGATTGGGAATCAACTCGAAATCGTAATGGTTGGGGACAGGTGAGAAATAACTCTGATCGGGAAGCAATTTGAATTCACCGCCTAGATAAAGATTGAACACAACGCGGAAGGTGTTGACGGGTGTGATCGCCTCGCTGAGCGTTTCCTCGCGGCCGGGCAGGTAGTAGGCATTGAGAATCGTCAGGCGGCGTTCCTTGGGCTGGAGCCACGGACCGTGATCGCCTTGAATGATGATGACGGGCGGCACATCCGATTGCGCGATGATCTCTTCCACAATGCGCGTGATCTCGCGGTTGATGAACTGCAATTGCATCACGTAGCCTTTGGCATATTTGTCCGCGGGATACTGATCTTTCTCGTTCAGGAACACAAGCGGGTCGGAGCGCGAACCATCCTCCGCAAAAATGAACGGCGGGTGCGGAATGATGAGATGCGCAAAAACAAATTTCGGTCCGCCCAGGTCCCGCGCAGGGATCGTCGGGAGCGTGTCCAGCGCGAACTGCGTCCGCTCGCGGTAACGGTTGAACGTGGTCAGTTTCGTGTTCACCAGCCCCTCGTCCTCCGCGATGCGGTAAGCCGTCGTCTCGAGGACAAGTCCCTCGAACTCGGTCAGTCCGCCGCGCAACGGGTCGGCTTCCAGATATAAATCGGCGTGATCCCATTCGGACCACGGGAAGCCTGTGGCGAAAGCCACCGTTTTGTAGCCGCGCTCTTGCACGTATTCCATCACTGCACTGTTGCGGATGAGATTCCACAACGGCGAACGCGCCGTGCTGTCGGGCTGAATGCGCTCGTCCAGCGCGGGCAGGTAATCCATGTTGAACGAAGACGCCAGCGAGAGTTCCGTCCGCACATAATTGCTCATCGAACACTCGGCCACGTCAAAGCCCATCTCCTCCAGCCCGCCGAGAAAATCCGAGTTGTTGAACCGATACGAGATCATCAACGTATCGGCGCGCGTGTACGAATCGAGGATGATGTAGTAGATGTCGGGCTGACCTTCCGCGGTCTGCACCGAAGGCGCGGCTGAGACGCGCGGCATCTCCATTTGACCGACCGAATACCAGACGACTTGTCCAATCGGGAGAATGACCAGCGCCAACGCGGCAACGTTCAGCGGAGCAGTCCACGCCTCCATCCTGACCTTTGGCCTGGTCGCCGCGAAAAGGGCCGCCGCGGCCAGGATGAGACTCACGCCCGCCACGAGATTCGTCCGCGCGTATTCGGACGCGTTTTCCTGCAACCAAAGATAGATGTGTCCATAGACCGCGAATAACGAAGTCCAGGCCGCGGTCACGAACGCGGCGCGGTGCCAGTCGCGTGTCAACAGGCGCAATAATCCAAACAGGATCCCCGCGCCGAGGATGGAAATTGCCACAGGACGGAATCCCGCCTCTGGCCGCGCGTTGCCGACGTTGTGCGCGAGCAGTCCAAGCACAGGGTAAGCCGCAATCAAAAAGGGATACCAGATAAGATTTCGTTTTTTAGGGGTGAGGGTCTTATTTGTCACAATACCATTCCATTGCCGAAGATTCCATGTCAGGCGTCAACACTCCTTCCTTCGCCATTTTCGTTAAAATCGCGCAGGCCTGGTTACCGAGGAACGCGTCCGCGCGGAGGATGGATGAGAGTTTCTTCAAATCCTGGTCATGTCCGAGAATCGCGTAGGCTTGCATGAACGGGAACCACTCTACGCTGTCCACGGGATAGAATCCTAGACCCAATGCCTCGTCACCCAGCGCGGCGACACGTTCCCAATCACCTATTTGTCGCGCTAGTGAAGCCTGCTGATAATACCAACACCAGCCGCGTTCAGGTTCGGGACCGAAGGCCGCTTCGAGCGGGACGGGCGACGGCCCATTGACGATCACGTTTTCGATTTGCGACGCGGACGCGACCAGCATGATGCGCGGGTCATCGCTCGCGGACAACTCTGGCTGAGACCCGTCCAACACGCGGACGCAGGCGCCTGGCGCTGTTTGCGCGAGGATGAGCATGTTACCGTAGTCCATCGTCACGTGCGTGTTGCGGCGGTCGGGTTCGTCCACGCCTTTGCCTGTCAGGATGCGCGCCACATTTTCGGGAGTCAAAATCACCGCGCCGATCGGCGCTTCAATGGGTTGCGCGGTCTGTGGTTCGGGATGATAGATCAAATTGGCCGCGCCCCACAGGAAATAATCCTCCGAGATCGAGGCGGGGAATTGCGCGGCCAGTGTCGTGCCATCACGCATCTGCGGGACGCGCCACGAGACCTGCCACCAGAAATTCCGGACATTGTCTGCTTCTTTGGCGAGGTTGACCGCGTTGGCGTAATGCGTCAGGACGGCGAGTCCCG
>JAYRVQ010000384.1:0-1743 GCA_041918465.1 Anaerolineales bacterium | reverse complement strand
TCGTAATGCTATAATCCCCCGCGTGACCATCCACGCGCAAACCACTCCCGATATCGAAATCACCCCCAACCAGACAACTGAACTCGAACCGCTTTACCGCGTCCTCATCCACAACGATGATGTAACGCCGATGGACTTCGTGACGCACATCCTCGTCAGCATCTTCTTTCTCGGCTATCCCAAAGCGGCGGAGATCATGCTCCACGCGCATCACAACGGGATGTCGGTCGTGCAAATCCTGCCCAAGGCCGAGGCTGAAAAACGCATCAACAAAGCACACTTCGCGGCGGGACTGGAAGGCTATCCGCTCCACTTTTCGATGGAACCTGAATAAATCACCTTCCTGAGCGGAGGGTCGAAAAATCTTCGAGACCCGCAGTCGAAGGACGGGTAACAATGAGCAAGTATTGTTCCAGAGACTTGCCCTTCGACTACGCTTCGCTCCGCTCACGTGTGCCTGCGGCACAGTGCAGGCAGGGCAGTGGTAAATGTAGCCATGTCATCCTCCCTCGACCTTCTCACCCAGATCAACCTCGACGATCTCGTCTCCTCCTTCGGCTGGATGGATCGTCCGCTTCTCGCGCGGACCTTGCGCGGACTCTTCCTCCGTCCCGCACGGACGTTCGCCGCGCAAATGGTTGAATTTGACATCGCCGTTGGGACGAACGGACTCCCCGACGCCTCGCGCCTGCTCCTGAAAAAATACACCCGCTCCCTGCGCGTCTTTGGCGCGGACCTCGTGCCTGCTTCCGCGTTCCTCGCCCTGTCCAACCACCCAGGCATGACCGACACACTCGCGCTCTTCGCCGCGCTGAACCGTCCCGACTTGAAGATCATCGCCCTTGACCGTCCTTTCCTGAATGCGCTTCCCAACACATCGAAACAACTCTTCTATCTGAAAGACGACCCCGCCTCGCGTATGACCCTCGTGCGACAGGTTTCGTCCCACCTGCGCTCTGGCGGCGCGGCGCTGACTTTCCCCGCAGGCCACATCGAACCCGATCCAGACGTATACCCAGGCGCGGTCAACTCGCTGGATGACTGGATAGATTCTGTCGGCGTCTTCATCCGCATGACGCCAGAGACACCCATCGTCCCCGTACTCGTCCGCGGGGTAGTTAGGCAAAATTCCGCACGGCATCCGTTGCTCAGAACAAGAAAGACGAAAGAAGAAAGAGAGAAGTTGACAGCGGCGTTGCAGTTACTGGCGCATGTGGTCTTCAAGCAGACGGACATCCACGTCCGCGTGCAGATTGGACACCCCATCTACGCGCGGGATTTGGGTTCCACCGAGACACAGGTCATCCATCAAGCGGTATTGGCCGAGATGAAGCGATTGATTGAGAATCCGCCTGAGGGAGAGGGGCGATATGTGTAGGAGATGGGAGATAGGCAACTCGCAACCACCTGCCATGCGTCAAAAACTTATCCGTATACTCTGGGTCATCGTTCTCGCGGCCTTGCTTTATTGGGCGCTGAAAAACGCGCCATTGGGTGAAATTTGGTCAACCCTGCGGCAACTTCAACTCTGGCAGATCGCTACCTTGGCAGGAATCAACGCGGGCATCTACGCGCTGGTCACATTACGATGGTGGATCATCACACAGGCCGAAGCGAAACGCATCCCGTATCTTCCGCTTCTCGCGGTGCGCGTGGCTGTGTTCGGAGTCAGTTACTTCACGCTCGGACCGCAGGTGGGCGGCGAACCGTTGCAGGTACTGGCTCTCCGTCACCGCTACGGGT
>JAYRVQ010000383.1:0-2253 GCA_041918465.1 Anaerolineales bacterium | reverse complement strand
GTCTACGTGTGTACTTGTGTACGTGTCTACCTATCTACCCGCCCGCCCACTGCTCCTCACCAACTTCATCTTCCTCTCCCGCCCCATTGCTTTGATGGCTAATTCCCGTTTCATGGCATCTGCTCGCGAGGGGAGTTCCTCCACATAGACGAGTTTCACCGGGCGACGCGTGCGGGTGTATTTTGCGCCTCGCCCGGCGTTGTGCTGTCTCTCGCGGCGCGGAGGGTCGGTTGTCCAGCCGGTGTAGAACGTCCCATCAGCGCATTCGAGGATGTAACAGTAAAACGCCATGCAGGGATTATTTCTCGTCGCGGTTGGGATTGGCGAAGGAACCGAACAGGGACTGTTTGAGACGCGCACCAAACGAATTGGATGATCCCTTTCCGCTGTCCGCTGGATCGGTGGGGGAATATTTTTCCAGATGCCGTTCCGCCAGCCATTCGTAAGCCTTCACTTGCGCGGCACGGAGTTGCGCGTCGAACTCGTCGCGCTCTTCATATTGGATCTTATCCCGCAGTTCGCGCAGAGACGCGAGGTACCCATCCAGCAGGCGAACGAGATTATCGCGATTCGCCAGCGCGGACTCGCGCAAACTGTCCGCTTCCTCGCGGTCAAAGGTGGACGCGACAGGCATGGCATAGGAACGACCCGCCAGGTTTTGTGCGTCCCGCCAGCCGGGTTTGTCCATCGTTGTGTTCACCAGCGAGACGGCCAGCAATTTGGGCAGAGTCACCATCGCGGCCAGCAATCCATCCGCCTCGGTCGAATCGGAGAGGATGGGTGTCGCGCCGAGCAGGGCGACAAAATCCGTAGCCAGGCGCACTGCGCTATCTGGCGTGCCAGATGGAGGACAGACAAGAAAAGTAGCGCCCTGAAAAAGATCGTCGTGCGCGCCATCCAACCCGCCGCCAATTTCCAACAGACGGGTGGGACTGATCGAAGGGACAAGGCCAAGGTAGTATCGTCCAGTCGGGAGAATCTCCCGCGCCCAGGTTTCTCCCTGCCGTTTGGCCGGGGAGGCATCCAGCACTACTACGCCATCTTTCAAATCTTCGCGGATGAAGTTGAGCGTCTCGCGCACTTCTTCCAGCGGCAGGGACAGAATGACCAGGTCCGCCTGCTCCACCGAGGCAGGCAGGTTGAATTGGATGGAATCCACTGCGCCCACTTTTTGCGCGGCGCGGGCGTTATCGGCATTCTTGTCGTGCCCAACAATCTGGAATTTTTCCCTGTGCGCGGCCAGCGCCAACCCAACCGAACCGCCCAACTGTCCAAGACCAATGATGGTAACTTGTGCTGCCATGAATCACCTTCCAGTTATGAAACTGCAAATGAGAATGGGTGGATTATACATCCCTCACAAGGCCAGATGGATGGGGCAAACGAAACAATTCCCACCCAATCTCCCGAGAATCGTGAGAGCCAGGGACGCCGACCCTGGCTCTCTTGAAAGGAGGAGAAGAGAAATCACCTTACGCCGTTATGTTATCACCCCCGCGCGGATTGTACTTGACGGCAAACCTACGCTTCCCCTACGATTGTCCGGCAATTTGCATAATTGTCGACCACAGCGGTCATTTTTTTCTTCAGGGCGCGGAAAAAAACGATTCAAAAGACATGATATAGTTGACCCAACAGGAGCGACCATGGCGAACGACTCTCCCATCTACATTGACAGGCTCGAAGACACGCCTCTCGGGGACTTGTGGGTTGCCGTCTCCCAAAATGGATTGGTCGCAGTCGAATGGGACGATGGCAAATCCGCCTTCGACGCCTACCTGACCAAACGACTCAAGCGACCCTCCCTTCTCAACACGAACAAAACCGCCGCCTCGCTTCGCCAGCTGGACGAGTACCTGCGCGGCCGCCGAAAGGCTTTTACCTTCCCGATAGATTGGGGCTTGCTCCGCCCCTTCCAGCGCGAGGTATTACAGATCGTATACTCCATCCCCTACGGCGAGACGCGTACGTATGGCGAGATTGCCCATCAAATGGGACGCGTCCGCGCCGCCCGCGCCGTCGGACGCGCCAACGCCACCAACCCCATGCCGCTGGTCATCCCCTGCCATCGCGTCATCGGAACGGATGGCAAACTTCGCGGCTACGGCGGAGGCGAGGGACTAAAAACAAAGGAATGGCTCCTCAAAATGGAGGGCGCGTTCATCGCATGAATCTCCGCTCCACGTTTCGCTCGCTCCTCTACCAGACCGAAAAACAGATTCAGCGCGCTCGTTTCGCGTCCCTGTCCGCGCC
>JAYRVQ010000382.1:0-5109 GCA_041918465.1 Anaerolineales bacterium | reverse complement strand
AGTCAAAATGAATTTCAACTTTGGCGAGGTTTTAACAAAGGCTTGGAAGATCACATGGAAATATAAAGTTCTATGGATTTTTGGCATGTTGGCAAGTTGTGGCCAAGGCTCGAACAATTCCAGCAACATCAGGAATTCATACGACTCGGGGCAAAACCAGATGAACCCAGAGATGTCCCGCCAGTTGGAGGAGTTCGTTCAGCAAGTGACCTCCTGGGTCACTAACAATATGTGGTTCATTTATCTCATGGTGGTCATTCTTCTGCTACTGATCCTCGTTCAAATTTTTCTGGGAACCACAGGTCT
The DNA here is from genome assembly GCA_041918465.1 of Anaerolineales bacterium. GTDB lineage: Bacteria > Chloroflexota > Anaerolineae > Anaerolineales > Villigracilaceae > Denitrolinea. The sequence continues at coordinate 4,803 of JAYRVQ010000382.1, read as the reverse complement.
TATTGGCCTGATACGAGGCGCGCATCAGGCGGATGGCGAGGCGGAGACACTGCAATTCGGGACATTATTCCGCGAAAGCCTGCATTACTTTTGGAGAATGTTCGGGATGGGATTGGTTGTCTGGCTGCCGTTCTTCATCGTTTTTATAGGTTCTTTGTTTGTGTTTCTCTTTTCTGCGATTGGCTTCGGCAGGATGGATATGGACGCTTTTGGCGGCGCAATGGCTCTGTTCTTCGTCGGCTTTTGCTGTTGTTTAATTCCTATCGCGATCGTTCTGGGGGTATATTATGCACAAGCAGAGCGAGCCTTGGTGATTGAAGACCTTGGCATTTTCGCGTCGATCCAGCGCGGCTGGCAGGTGTTCAAGAGCAATCTCGCCTCGCTGGCTGGCATATGGTTTATTCTCCTGATTTTGGGGATTTTGGCCGGCATCTTGATTTCGCTTCCATACCTGATCGTTGTGTTGCCATTAATGATCAACTTCATTACAGGAAAAACCGAGTCATGGCAACCGTTCATTAACGCAGGCATTGTGGTGCTTTGTTACTACCCAATCTTCTGGTTCTTGAGCGGACTTCTACGAACGTACACAGAAACATCCTGGACGCTCACCTACCTGCGTCTGACGCGCAAGCCCGAAGAGACAATCGTCCCCGCTGAGGCCAATGCCTAGTTTTTCCAAAAGGGAAATCGAATCCAGAAATACGCGGAGAAACCCTTCGCGTATTTCTGGATTTATTCTCAGCCTCTTTCTACTTTCCTTTTTCTTCCTTCATTCCTCATCCTTCGCGTCTGCTCAAACCACCGCCTACGCGGAGATCAGCATCCCGGACGCGTCCGCGTTTCCAAAAATCACCGCGCTGTTGGATGTCTACGACGCTTCGGGACAATTCGTGGGCGGACTCAAACCGTCAGACGTGGCCGCGCTCGAAGACGGCAACCCGCGCCCGGTCCAGGAACTGACCGAAGAGCCGGTCGGCGCGCAGATCGTGATCGGAGTCAACCCCGGGCCCGCGCTGGATGTCCGCGATGGGGAGGGCATCACGCGCTACCAGCGCGTCCAGCAGATGCTGGGAGGCTGGGCGCAGGCGCGTCCCGCGGACGCGGGCGACAACCTGAGTCTCGTCACCATTGCCGGGCCTCTCATCGCGCACACCACGCCCGAAGCCTGGCTCGCCAGTTTTGTGGCTTTCCAGCCCAACTTCCGCGCCACCACACCCAATATTCAATCGCTGGCGCTTTCGCTGGATGCCGCGCTGGCTTCCACGCCGCAAGTGGGCATGAAGCGTGCCATCCTGTTCGTCACCCCGCACATGGAAGACCCCGCGCTGGAAGCCGCGCTGAAAACCATCGGCGAGCGCGCTCTGCAATCACACACGCGCATTAATATCTGGCTCGTGGACGGTGAGCAATATTTCACGCATCCCAGCGCGCTCCTCTTCCAGTCTCTTGCCACACAGACGGGTGGTGGATTCCTGACCTTCTCTGGACGCGAGGAATTGCCTGATCCGGAGACGTATTTCTCATCCCTGCGCCGCGTCTACCGCCTGATCTACGCCTCGGCCCTGACCTCGAGCGGCGACCACACCCTGAGCGTGGATGTGTCCCTCGGCAACGCGGCCGTCTCCTCTGCTCCGCAGACATTCACGCTCAACGTCCAGCCGCCCAATCCAATTTTGGTGGCGCTTCCAGATCAGGTGACGCGCGCCGCGCCCGCGGACGACCCCTATAACACCGAAGTCCTTGTTCCCGAAGAACTGCCGCTCGAGATCGTCTTCGACTTTCCCGACAGCCACCCGCGCCCCATCCTCCGCACCGCGCTCTTCGTGGATGGCGCTCTCGTTGCCGAAAACACATCCGCTCCGCTTGACCGTTTTGTTTGGGACCTTGGCGGTTACATCGTCAGCGGGCAACATGAACTGAGAGTGGAAGCCACCGACAGTCTCGGCCTGACCGGCTCCAGTCTCAGCCTGCCGATCACCGTCACCGTCAATAAGCCTTCCTCTGGTCTGGTCACCCTTCTGGCTCGTTATCGCTTTTTCATTGTTTGGGGAGCCGTGGCGGTGGCCGGGCTGGTCCTGCTTGCCATCCTGTTTGGCAGTCGCCTGCGCCTCTCGCGGCGCAAACGCAAAACCGAGCGCCAGCAATATGCCGACCCGCTCACCCAGCCGATTGCCATTGCCGCGGTGGAACCTCCGACCGGAAAAAAGAAGACGCCGCGCCGCAGGAAGACGGAAAAAGCGCCCGACGCCCCAGCCTGGCTCACCCGCCTCAATCCAGACGGGGAGCCTGCTTCCGTTACCTCGATCCCACTCACCACCCCCGAACTGACCCTCGGCACAGACCCTGTCCAATCGGCCTACATCCTGGACGATCTGACCCTCTCGCCCCTGCATGCGCGCATCCAGAAGACCGAGGCGGGATACATGATTTTCGATCAAAACTCCGTGGCTGGGACCTGGGTGAACTTCGAGCCAGTCCCCCGTGAGGGCTATCCCCTAAAACACGGGGATAGGGTACACTTTGGGCACCTTTTATACCGTTTTGAGTTGAAGGAACCGCCGGTTGTCCCTGAACCGGTCATCACCAAAACCGATTTATGATCCGTACCCAGCGCGCCCACCTGCATGTTGCCGCATTCAGTCATCCTGGCATGTCCGGGAAGAATAACGAAGACCGCTTTGCGGTGCTTTCGCATTTTCTCGGCGCGGACGACCCCACCCCTTCGGTCTTTGCCGTGCTGTCGGATGGGATTGGCGGTCATCGCGCCGGGGAGGTGGCCGCGGAACTGGCTGTGGATCACATCAGCCAGGTGGTGGCCGAGAGCAACGGACGCGACCCGCTCAAGATCATGGAAGATGCCATCCACTCTGCGAGCGAGGCCATCGCCCACCATTCCGCATCGGATGACGAACGTCACGGCATGGGTGCCACCTGCGCTTGTGTCTGGATCATCAATGACAAGTTATATATCGCTTTTGTGGGGGATTCCCGCATCTATCTTTTGCGCGATGGCCAGATGCACCAGTTGACCACTGATCATACCTGGGTGCAGGAAGCCCTCGAGAAAAATATCATCCAGCCCGAAGAAGCCCGCGAACATCCGAACGTGCACGTCATCCGGCGTTATCTTGGCTCGCTGAAACTGCCTGAAGTGGACTTCCGCCTGAAGTGGAATGCCACCGATAACAGCGTGCAGGCGCAGAAGAATCAGGGCATGACCCTCCAGCCCGAGGACAGGTTGCTGGTATGCTCCGATGGCCTGACGGATATGATCTGGGCGGATGAGATCCAGAAGATCCTGCTCGAGGCGGAAAACCCGAAGGCCGCGGTCCAAAAACTCGTGGCTGAGGCCAATGAGCGCGGCGGACACGACAATATCACGGTGGTGGTGATGGCTGTCCCCAAGCCGCGTCCGCCGGATGAAAAGAAAAAGGGTGTGTGGGGATGGTTGATGGGGGAGTAAAAGTAAAACGAAAAACGTAAAAAGAGGACGCAAACCGCGACCGTGGAAGCGGCCGCGTTTTTTGTAGCACAAATTGGCAATTTGTGCGGTAGTCAAATCGGCAAATTGATCTACAACGTTCGCTCGCGCAAGAACGGCGTTTCATCGGGATTGATTTGCTCATCGAATTCGCGCGCGGCAAGATGACCGCTGTAGACGGCTTGCGCGATGATGTTCGGCGCTTCCGCGTCGCCGATGAGACGCAGGGAATCGAGTTTTCCATTCGCAAGCGATGGCAAAAGTTCGCGGTAGAGCGCGTCGTTTGGAATCCGCTCGGTGACGAGAACGAGCGCGTCGGCGGGGAGAGTCATCTCAGCGGAGGAGATGGCATGATGGACGGTGACCGCTTCGGGGTCGCGTGAAGCGAGAACGTGGTGCGGGAGGAGAGTCACGCCGAGGCGCAGAAGACGCGCGTGGATGCGTTCCTGCTCGAGGGTGAATTCCGTCCACGCGGAAATGGTCGGCGCGGGCGTGACGAGAGTCACCTGGCAATCGTTCTGCGCAAGCAGTTCGGCCAGCACGCCGCCCATGTAGTAGTGGTCATCATCGTAAAGAACGACGCGGCCTTTGGGGAGTTTGCCTGCCATAATGTCGTCGGGAGTGAAGACCGGCAGAAACCCGTTTTCTTTGCCCCGCTCCGCTTCGCTTCGGGGGTTATAAAGAAAACGGGTTTCTCGCGTGCGGCCAATTCCATCGCGCCGCCATGTGGATCCCGTAGCAATGATCACATCCCGAGCGCCCGCCTCGAGCACATCCGCGGCGGACATGGGACTGCCAAGATAGGGGAAGATGTTGGGAAGTTTTTCGATTTGCGTGAGACGCCAATCCACAACGCGGCGCCACTCGCTGAGACCTGGCAGTTGACTCTCGCGGTGGACGCGTCCGCCAAACTCGCGCCCCGCCTCGGTGAGAATGACGCGGTAGCCGCGCTGTCCGAGGGCGCGCGCGGCTTCCAGTCCCGCGGGTCCCGCGCCGACGATGAGAATCTCCTTGTCCGATTTTTTCGGCGCGATGATTTCGGGATGCCAGCCGCGCCGCCACTCTTCGCCCATGCTGGGATTTTGCGTGCAACGGATGGGGACGAAGCGCAGGTCGCCGCTGACGCAGATGTTACAGCCGATGCACTCGCGGATGTCTTCGATGCGTTCCTCTTTTATTTTGTTCGGCAGGAACGGATCGGCAATGGAGGGACGCGCCGCGCCGATGAAATCCATGACGCCGCGTTGAATGGCGGAGGCCATCGCTTCGGGCGAGGTGTAGCGGCCGACGCCGACGACGGGTTTGGTGGTGAGTTTCTT
>JAYRVQ010000381.1:0-2181 GCA_041918465.1 Anaerolineales bacterium | reverse complement strand
GGCCCCACGCCGCTATGGGCGCGTCTCGAAGCCACCTATACGCCCACACCGTTGTACAATCCCACGCCGCGCCAGCCGCAATCTGGCGATATTTTTCGCGCCGCGAGCGGTGCGTACCAGCGCGGCAATTGGGATGAGGTGATTCAGTTCATGAAACAGATCACCGATGTCGAGCCTGAATCTGCGGACCCGTGGTTCTTCATCGGCGAGGCCTATCGCTTCCAGGAAAAATATACCGAGGCGTTGGAAGCATACGAACGCGCCATCGCAATCAACCCGAACTTCGGCCCCGCGTATCTCGGACGGGCGCGCGTCAACCTGGCGCTTGAGCCTGAAAGGGATGTGCTCGAAGACCTGGACGCTGCCGTCGAAAAAGATCCCGCCTTCGTGGATTCTTTTCTCGTGCGCGCCGCATTCAAGACCGCTCACAAGGATGCGAAGGGCGCGCTGAAAGATCTAGAGGCCGCTGAGGCGCTCACGCCCAACTCGGCTCTCCTCCATTATGAGTATGCGCGCACCTATCTCGCGCTGGACGAACCGGAGCGCGCGTTGACCTATGCCCTGCGCGCCAACGAATTGGACATTACCATGCTCCCGGTCTATCTGCTCCTCGGCGACATCTACACCGCCATCGAACAGCCCGACGAAGCGTTGCAAGCCCTGGAAACCTACGCAACCTATGCCGAGGAAGATGAGTTCACGCTTTTCCTGAAAGGGAAATTGAGTTACATGGCCGGGGATTATGAAACCGCCCTTGAAAAGCTGGACGCGTCCATCAAATTGAAAAACAATCCGGACGCGCGCCTGTATCGTGGACTCACGTACATCGAGTTGGAGCGCGGCCCGGATGCCGTTTATGAATTGCGCGTCGCCATTCAATCATTCCCCGAATCTTTCGAAACGCGCATCGCCCTGGCACACGCCTTCCTGTTGAACGAAGATCCCGGGAATGCCTACCAACAGGCGGAGCAGGCCTTTGATCTCGCTGAAACCGACAAGCAACGGGCACAGGTATATTACTGGCGCGCCAAGGCTTTGGATGGGATGGGACAACTCGCCCCCTCGAAACGCGATTGGGAGGCACTGCTGGCCCTGCCAGCGGAGGCTGTCCCCGCGGCATGGCGGACCGAGGCGCGGGGACGCGTTACCGCGCTGACCACCCCATCTGCCACGCCCACTGTTACGAAAACACCAACGAAGACGCGTACGCCCAAGCCGGGAACGCCAACCTCCACGCGCACGCCTACGCCAACACGGACACCGACACCGGACTAAAAAGAAAGATGAAAGAAGAAAGAACGGCGCACTTAAATGGTGCGCTGTTTTTGATTTAACTCACTGCCCTGCCTGTAATGTGCCACAGGTACACGTGAGCAGAGGACACTCCCGAAGTCGAAGGGCGAGTCTCAAGTGCAAGTGTTGTTCCATGGACTTGCCCTTCGACTGCCACCTCGTTCTTCGACTGCGCTACGCTCCGCTCAGAACATCGGTGTCCGCTCTTCCTTTGAGGACCTACGGCAGGGTAGTGAGATTCACACTCTTTCGATCACCGTGGCGGTGGATTGGCCGTGGCCGATGCACATCGCTTGCAGGCCGTAGCGCCCGCCGATGCGAGTCAATTCGTGGACGAGTTTCGTCATCAGCACCGCGCCGGTGGCGCCGAGCGGATGTCCGAGGGCGATGGCGCCGCCGTTGGGGTTCACTTTGGTCATGTCGGGGTGGAGTTCGCGCTGCCAGGGGAGAATCATCGAAGCGAAGGCCTCGTTAATTTCGATCACGTCCATATCGTTGAGGGTCAACGCGGCGCGCTTCAAGACTTTTTGCGTGGCGGGGATGACGCCGTCAAGCATGAGGGTGGGATCGGAGCCGACCGCGACTCGGGCGACGACGCGCGCCAGCGGGGACAGGTTGTACCGTCCGACGGCGGAGGCGGAAGCGATGAGCAACGCGGCGGCCGCGTCACTGACCTGGCTGGAATTGCCCGCGGTCACGACGCCGTTTTCCTTGAAGACGGGTTTGAGGGCGCGCATTTTGTCGCGGTCGGGGGGACGGCGAACGCCCTGGTCAACCGCGAACAGCTCCCCCGTCGGGAGTGAAGCGGGGACGATCTGGTCGGTGAAGTGTCCCGCGTCGAGAGCGCGTCCCGCTTTGACGTGCGAGTCGTAGGCGTAGTCGTCCAGT
>JAYRVQ010000380.1:0-2332 GCA_041918465.1 Anaerolineales bacterium | reverse complement strand
GGCTCTGCCCAGATGGGTGCATAACCTGTAGCCCGGAAAAACAGGCTGTTGAGGATCTCGTTCAGCCAGTCCGCACCCCAAAAAGCCAGCCCCGCCAAAACGATGTTCCAGTTGCGTTTTTCCGCTTCCACGGTGTAGACGTAGAAGACAAACGAAAGGAGCGGAATTACATACCACTGGAAGTTGCTCGCGTCACGCAAACGTGCCATTGCTTGCAATGCAAAGTCGGTCATTCTGCCCTCCGATGGATTTTGTTGCGCAAATTGCCAATTTGCGCTACTTGGTTGGTATGGAATAAGTATAGAACAAAAACGAAAAATTGGCGATAAATGACTTCCCTCGCAAGGATGGATTGCACTAATCCGTCCACGCCTTTCATGCTACATTTGGCGCGGAGGCTCCATGTTTCAAAACTTTCAGCAAGCGCGCAAGTATGTGGACGAACACAAAATCGAAGTCATTGACCTGAAATTTTGCGATCTGTGGGGGCGCTGGCATCATTTGACCATTCCTGCCAGCCAATTCACAGATGATTTGATGAATCAAGGTGTCGGATTTGACGGTTCCTCGGTGGGACTCAAATCCGTCAAATCTGGGGATATGGTACTCATCCCCGACCTCGCTTCGGGCTTCCTGGACCCGTTTTGGGATTCTGTTGCCCTGAGTTTTATCTGCACCACGTTCGAAGCCGATACGCATGCCACGTTCCCCAATGACCCGCGCAATGTTGCGCGCCGCGCCGAGGAGTTCATGCGTTCATCAGGTTTAGCAGATGAGAGTCGCTGGGGCCCCGAGTTCGAATTTTACGTTTTTGATAGCGTTCGCTACGAGTCGGGGGTTAACCGCGCCAGTTACGAGGTCATGAGCCGCGAGGCGGATTGGAACAGTGCTGAAGGCGGGCACGGACATTACATCCCTCCGCATGGCGGCTATCATGCCATCCCTCCCAAGGATCAGTTGTTTAACCTGCGCCAGGAAATTTCGCGGCGGTTGGAGATGATGGGCGTCCCCGTCAAATATCATCATCACGAAGTGGGCGGCCCGGGCCAGGTGGAGATCGAGACGCCGATGATGGGATTGATCCAATCGGGCGACGCGACCATGATGATCAAGTACGTGGCTAAGATGACGGCGCACCTGCGCGGGCAGACGGTGACGTTTATGCCCAAGCCGCTGTATGGCGAGGCGGGGAGCGGGATGCACTTTCACCAGCATCTGTTCAAGAACGCGAAGAATCTTTTTTACGATAAAGATGGTTACGGCACGTTGAGCAAAGAAGCGTTGTGGTACGTAGGCGGATTGCTGGCGCACGGCGCGGCGATTTTGGGGTTTACGAATCCCTCCACCAATTCATACCGCAGACTCGTGCCCGGATTTGAAGCGCCCGTCAACGCGTTTTTCTCGCTGGGGAATCGCAGCGCGGCGGTGCGCATCCCGAAATACGCCAACCAACCCGACACGGCGCGCATCGAGTTCCGTCCGCCCGATGCGACGGGCAATGTCTATCTCGCGCTGGCCGCCATGTTGATGGCGGGGCTGGACGGCATCGCGAACAAGATTGATCCGACCGAAGCAGGTTTCGGTCCGATCGATGCGAACATCTTCGCCTGGGACGACGCCAAGCGTGCCAGTATCAAATCCCTGCCTTCGTCATTGAACGAGGCACTCAAAGCCCTCGAAGCCGATCACGACTTCCTGCTGGCAGGCGAGGTCTTCAACGAAGAGCTCATCCAGCAGTGGGTGGACTTCAAGCGGAATCAGGAATACTTCCCCGTGCGCAATCGTCCGCATCCGTATGAGATGAGTCTGTATTTTGATGTGTGAAATAAAACGATAAACGTAAAGCGTAAAAAGAGACATCCACGGAAATGTGAACGTCTCTTTTGTTTGCATTGTTATCTTGCTTTACGCTGTAACGGATGCCCTCTGCGACTTCGCCATCTGGACGAACGCTTTGATCGCGTCCACTGCGCCCGCGACGATTCCGATAATCAGTCCCCATTTGACAACCTGAGCGATGATTGATGCTAGCGATTGAGCCGCGTCTGCTGTGAAATGCATCTCGCTCACCAGCACATCGGAGGTCAAGCCGACAATAGACGGGCCTTTCAACATGGCGTAGGCCAGCACTGCGTTCCCAGCCTTGACCGCCATCAGCATCAGGCGGGAACCGAACTGCCAGCGTCGTTGTTGAACCAGCCAGACATCCAATGCGAACTGCAGGCCCCACAGCAGGTTGATCCACGGCATGTAACTGAAGAAGGCGTTGGAGAGAAGCGGCGCGAAGAATCTTTGGTTATCTGTGAAGCCGTAGATGCCGATGTATTGGGGG
>JAYRVQ010000379.1:0-1921 GCA_041918465.1 Anaerolineales bacterium | reverse complement strand
TCTCCCGTTTGCGCGTTGAGTTGACCGGGACTGTAAAGGACACCGCCCTGCGCAAAAGCCACGCCCGCGATAACCAGCGTTGTGATGAGCGCGGCAATGATCCCTGTGGACGTGAAACAACCCAGACGCGAATTTCGCATTCAGCCTCCCGCCTATTTCAAGAAGGTGGCGTAATACAATGCCGCGCCGATATGAACAAAAGCCGCCACGAACAATGCCATGCCAATCGGGATGTGGACGGTGTGCCAGAGAGCCATCAATCGCCGCGCCTGACGGAGAGCCGCTTCGGAAAGCGTTCCCTCAATTTCCAATCCATCCAGCGTCCGCGGGACGCGCGTGTAGATGTAGCGTCCCACAAATCCGCTGATGACGATGACAACGGTAAACAGCGTGGTCACCCCCGCCAACCCATTGAACTTCCACGAGGTGTGGAGCAGAACCATGAACGGTCCCACCAGTCCCGTGAAAATGTGGAATTCGAGCCAGGCAGACATGCGTCCCCACTTTGCACTGCGACTGCGCTTGCGCAGGCTGTAAAGGATTTCGGTCATCAGCATCAGAATGAAGCCGATGATTCCCAGCGAGTGGCCGAACAGGTCTGCCGCAGGAGGAATCTCGCGGGTCAAATAAACTACTGCACCGTAGATAGCGCTGATTATGATTGCAGCCAGCGCAGCCAGCCAAAGTTCCTTGCCTCGAAGCATTCTCTCCTCCAAAACGACAATGGATGTTCAACCATGGATATAAAGCAACAAATTCCCGTTCATGGTCTACTGTCTAGGGTCTATCTTTCCATTCCTTCCAAAAATCAACCACCACATCCGCAATCTTCACGTCGCGCGCCAGCAATTTTTCACGAATGGGTGATATGTCCGCCTTGCCCGCGATCATTTTTTGCAGAGGCGCGGACAACGTCTGGTCGCCCATCACAATCGCGCCCACTAGATGATTTTCACCAATGAGCAGGCGCAGGCGATTGACTTCGAATCCTGATTGCGCCACGATGGCATCGGGCAGGGAACGGAACGTTTCGCTGTCGCCACGCGCGATGCCCACCAGATCATCATCCCTTCCGCGGCCGACCGCGCCGATGATGGTTGTCGTCAGACCCGCAAGCCGCGTCACATTGAACGGAGCGGACTTGATATAGGCCGTCTTCTGTCCCACCATATTGAGTCCCGCGACTCGTCCCTGCTCGCGCGCAGGGCCCCACAGGCTGTCTATGATCGAGCGTCCCGTCAGTGGATCGTAAGCCTGCGCCACATCCCCAGCCGCGAAAATGTCGGGATCGTTCGTCTGCAAATACTCGTTGACGAGGATGCCCTTGTCCAACGCGAGACCAGCCTCGCGGGCCAAGTCCACGCGCGGCTGAATGCCGATGGCATATGCCAGCAAGTCACAACGGATCGTGCGCCCGTCCAGCAGACGGACACCATCCACGCGGCCGCGCTTCGCCAGCGCCTCAATCGCCTCGGCGTGATAGACCAGTTCCACGCCCTCTTCCTTTAGGCGCTGTTCCACAATGCGCGATTCTTGTTCATCCAAAACGTTGTTCCAGTAACGGTCACCGCGCAAAAGATAAGTGACCTTCACCCTTTGCGCGATCAGCCCTTCCACCAATTCCAGTGCAGTGATTCCCCCGCCCACCACCACGGCGCGCTTCGTTCTCCGCGCCAACTGTTGGATCTTACGCGCGTCCGTCAGATGGTCCAGTTTGACCACGCCCTCCAGGTCCGCGCCAGGGATGGTCAACCGCACAGCCTGTGCGCCCACCGCGATCAGCAAGCGGTCATACGTGACGCGCGAATTATTATCCACTTCGATTTGATGTTCCTCGCGGAAAATTTTAGTGGCGCGGCCTTTGACATAGCGCACGTTCAGTCGCTGGAAATCGGCAGTTGTGAACGGAAACAACTGCTTC
>JAYRVQ010000378.1:0-2487 GCA_041918465.1 Anaerolineales bacterium | reverse complement strand
GAGGAGCGGCGTTTCTTTTGGGTGTCGGCGCCTTTGGCGCGGAGCATGTCCCAGTAGGGAGGGGATGTCAAAACGTAGTCAATAATTGGTAATTGGTAATTGGTAATTTGGGACGCGTCGCCATTTACGATTTCCGATTTTAGATTGACGATTGACTCGCCAAGAGACTCCCTTTCATCGGCGATGATCTTTTTCGCGATTTCCGCATACTTCGGATTCAGTTCCACGCCGTACGAGTTGCGTCCCGCGCGCAGGGCGGCGATGAGGGTGGAACCTGTCCCTGCCATGGGGTCGAGGACGGTCTGTCCACGCTTGGTGAAGAACTCGATGAACTCCTGCGCCATCGTCTCAGGAAATTTGGCGGGATGGACGAGCACGCCTTTTTTGCGCGGCGGTGGGTTGTGAATGAACCAGGATTTTTGAAATTTCAGCCAGGTCTTCGGGTCGAGGTCGTTGAGTTTGTTGGGGGGCATGGGGGGATTATAACGGGTTCAAGTGTCAGGTGTCAGGTGTCAAGTTTCAGGTGTCAAGAGACCTGTATACGTGTGTACCTGTTTACCTTCGTTACGGATTCGGATTCACCGCGCGCACAACAAGGTTGGAAAATGAGATGGTGATGGGAGAATCTTCCGAGGCGCGGACGAAGACTCCCAGTGTGCCGTTGGGCATGACGGGATCATCCGCAGTGAATTGGTAATGACCATTCAGGAAGAAGCGCATCTCGCGTCCCACCGCCCAGACAGCGATCTTAACTTCGGCCGGTCCGCCACGCGGCGCGTCAATGGTGGTGAAGGGCATTTGAAGTGGAACGCGCGCGCCACTGATGATGCGGTCCGCTTTGACCTCCCCGTTGCAATTGAGCGTGAAACGATAATACGCAGCAGGGATGGCGCGCACGAGAATACCGTATTCGTCCACACCGCGGCAGAGGCTGAGATGCGCGGTAATCTCGGCGTAGAAATTGCTGACGAGCAATTCCTGATGCAAACTCATCAGATAAATACCGGGCGAGGCGGCCAGAGTTAATTGTCCTTCGCGGACGGTGTCCGTGCCGAGGTCGGACCAGTTTTCGGGATCGGTAAAATCGTCGGAGTAGAGAACTTCTCCAAGGCCCGGCAAAAGATTCGGGGTGGCGGTGGCGAGGTTCAGTGCGGAGGGGGTGGGAGTGTTAGTCGGTGGGAACCAGACCACAGTCGGAGAAAGAAGCGGGGTGGGCGTCGGCGGGCGCGGTGTGGCGGTCCCCAGAGTCGGACGTCCGAGCGCGGAGCAGGCAGTGAGGAGGAAAGTCAAAAACGTAAAACGTAAAACGAAAGTGAGTTTCATCTGGATTTTCAGGATGGAAAATCGGTGTGGAATCACAAGAGGTATTGTACAATAGTGTCGCGCAAGATACCATCCATTTAGGAGATTCTCATGACCGAAAAGTCTGTGCTGGTGACGGGCGCGTGCGGTGAGATCGGGCAGGCGCTGGTGCAGGGAATGGCGGCGCGCGGCGGCTATCGCATTGTGACCGCCGACCTGGCCCCGCTCCCTGATTCGATTCGGGCGATGTCTGCCGAACACATGCAGGGCGACCTTGTCAATCGCATCAAGCAGTTTTACGATTACGACTTTGACGTGATCTATCACCTGGCTGCCTCACTCTCATCGAAGGCGGAGGTGGCTACCGAGGAGGCGCATCGCATCAACGTGGAGGGGACGATGCAGTTGCTGATGCTGGCCGCGTACAAATCGGAGAAATACAAAAAGTCAGTCAAGTTTTTGTTCCCCAGTTCGATTGCCGCGTATGGAATGACCGACCGCGTGGAAAAACAAAAGGCGGGACGCGTGAAAGAGGAAGATTACGACAACCCGCACACGATGTATGGATGCAACAAACTTTATTGTGAAAAATTGGGGATGTATTACGGACGCTTCAACGGCCAGCGTCATCTTGACCCCGCGCCGCCGATCATGCTGGACTTTCGCGCGATCCGCTTCCCGGGCCTGATCTCCGCCTTTACGCTTCCCAGCGGCGGGACGAGCGACTACGGCCCCGAGATGCTTCATCATGCGGCGCAAGGTAAACCCTACTCGTGCTTCGTGCGCGAGGATACGAAGATCTCGTTCATGGCGATGCCCGACGCGATTGCATCCCTGTTGATGCTGACGGACGTCCCGCGCGAGCAGTTGACGCAACAGGTCTACAACATCGCCGCGTTCGCCATCACCGCGGGCGAGTTCCGCGACCGCGCTGTGAAGGCCTTCCCCGGTGCAAAGATCACCTTCGAGCCGAACCCGCGCCGACAGGGCATCGTCGACTCGTGGCCCGAAGATGTGGACGACTCCCGCGCCCGCAAGGATTGGGGCTGGAAGCCCGATTATGATGTGGATAAGTTCTTCGAGGAATACTTCCTGCCGGAGATTAGGAAGAGGTATGGGAAGTAGGGGAGAGAGAAGAAAGCAGAAGGCAGAAAGAAGAAAGTAGAGCAATATTGAAACATGACT
>JAYRVQ010000377.1:0-4138 GCA_041918465.1 Anaerolineales bacterium | reverse complement strand
GGACTAATGATCCGCATGGCATGGCACAGCGCGGGGACGTATCGCACATCAGACGGGCGCGGTGGCGGCGGAACTGGCAACCAACGCTTCGCGCCGCTGAATAGCTGGCCCGATAACGTTAATCTCGACAAGGCGCGCCGCCTGCTCTGGCCCATCAAGAAGAAATACGGCAACAAACTCTCATGGGCTGACCTGATGATTCTGGCGGGCAACGTGGCGTTGGAGTCGATGGGTTTTAAGACCTTCGGTTTTGGCGGCGGACGCGCCGACATCTGGCAACCCGAAGAAGATGTCTACTGGGGCAACGAAGACACCTGGCTTGGTGACAAACGCTACAGCGGCAAACGCGATTTGGAGAATCCGCTGGCGGCTGTGCAGATGGGTTTGATTTATGTCAACCCGGAAGGTCCGAACGGAGCGCCAATCCCTGCCGAATCCGCACATGATGTCCGCCAGACTTTCGGGCGCATGGCGATGAACGATGAAGAAACTGTCGCGCTGATCGCTGGCGGTCATACCTTCGGCAAGGCGCATGGCGCAGGAGACCCGAAACTGGTGGGACCGGAACCTGAAGGCGCTCCAATTGAAGAACAAGGCTTGGGCTGGAAAAGCAGTTATAAGGGCGGCAAGGGTGGCGATACCATTTCGAGCGGCATCGAAGGAGCCTGGAAACCGAATCCCACAAAATGGGACATGGGCTATTTGAAGGTTTTGTTCAAATACGAATGGGAACTTCTTAGAAGCCCGGCAGGCGCCTATATCTGGCTCGCAAAAGATGTCGAAGATGAGGATATGGTTGTCGACGCGCACGACCCGACGAAGAAAAATCGTCCCATGATGACCACTGCCGACCTGTCCCTCAAGTTTGACCCTGCCTACGAAAAAATTGCTCGACGCTATCTTGCTAACCCGGATGAATTTGCCGACGCCTTTGCCCGTGCTTGGTTCAAACTGACTCACCGCGACATGGGACCCAAAGTACGCTATCTCGGACCCGAAGTCCCCGCCGAAGATTTGATCTGGCAGGACCCAATTCCTGCTGTGGATCACAAGTTGATTGAAGCGAAGGATATTGCTGCGTTGAAGAAGGAGATACTGGACTCGGGTCTTTCCACGCCTGAACTTGTTTCAACAGCCTGGGCATCTGCCTCCACCTTTCGCGGATCCGACAAGCGCGGCGGTGCCAACGGCGCGCGGATTCGTCTCGCCCCACAAAAAGATTGGGAAGCGAATCAGCCCGCGCAACTTGCCAAAGTACTGTCCGCGTTGGAGAAAATCCAAAAGGCTTTCAACAGCGCCCAAAAGGATGGCAAGAAAGTTTCCCTCGCTGACTTGATCGTGCTGGGCGGTTGTGCGGCAATTGAATCTGCGGCGAAGGCGGCTGGTCACGCGGTGGAAGTTCCCTTCACCCCCGGACGCACCGACGCCTCGCAAGACCAAACCGACGTCAACTCGTTCGCTGTGCTCGAACCCGAAGCGGACGGTTTCCGCAATTACCAGAAGACAACCTTCACCGTCTCCGCTGAAGAATTGCTCGTGGACAAAGCGCAACTGCTGACTCTAAGCGCTCCCGAAATGACCGTGCTCGTCGGCGGCTTGCGTGTGCTCGGCGCGAACGTCGGTGGGTCACAGCATGGCGTGTTCACCAAACAGGCTGGGGTACTGACCAACGACTTCTTCGTCAACCTGATGGATATGGGCGTCGCATGGAGTCCCACCTCCGAAGCCGCCGACACCTTCAATGCCCACGACCGCAAGACGGGCGAAGTCAAGTGGAGCGGTACCCGCGTGGACCTGGTGTTCGGCTCGAACTCACAGTTGCGCGCGCTGGCTGAAGTCTATGCCCAGGACGACAACAAGGAAAAGTTCGTGCGTGACTTCGTCGCCGCCTGGAATAAGGTCATGAACCTCGACCGTTTCGATCTCGCGTAGCGCGATCCGTACCGCAAAATTCATTTTGCGCCTGCACGGGCAAGATAAATCTTGCGGTACTGGACAAACTCTGCGCGGAAGTCCTCCATCAAAAAACTCCCCTGTCCAAAAATGGGCAGGGGAGTTTGCGTTTCTATGCCGCTATCACAATCAATTCCGCCTCTGTGCGCGTTGCCAGCACATACCTCTTCCCGCGCGCCTTTAACAAGTTGCAATCCGATTCGAGCCCACAGGTGGAACAAACTTTGTTATCGGGACCCACTTCGAGGATCTTTCCCTTCCGCACAAGCAACGCGATCATGGATTGAACCGCCGAAGGTTGCGACTTCATCTCGCGGCTGATCTCTGCGAGGCTGAGGCCGCTCTCTTTCGCTTCCAACAACGCCAGAAGTTGATTCAGCATGGACGCGTTACCCCAGCCCGAGCAGTGTCCCGACCTGGTAAACGATGAAGGCCGCGACCCACGCCACGACGGTTTGGTAGACGGCGGACGTAATCGCCCACGAAGTCCCAAACTCGTGTTTGATCGCGCCGAGCGTCGCCACGCACGGGACGTAGAGCAGGACGAACACCAGCATAGACAACGCGCTCAACGTGGTGAAGCGTTCGCGCAACGCGAGGCTGAGAGCGGTATCTTCGCCTTCGGCTTCTTCGCCCATCAAGTTCACGCCAGGGATGATGCTCAGCAGAATCTTGCCCGAGTTGACGGTCGCATCCACGAACCCGACGCCAATGGTGGCGAGGTCTTCGGCCAAGGTGGTTGGCTCTGCCGCCTCGTCCGCGCCGCCGAGGTAGATCTGGCTCATGGTGCTGACGACGATCTCCTTGGCCATGAAGCCCGTCACGAGCGCGCCGCCCGTTTCCCAGTTGCCGAATCCGAGCGGGGCGAAGACGGGGGCAATCGCGCCACTGACTTTTCCAAAATACGAGTCGCGTTGTTCGGTCACGCCCCAGGGTAAATTGAGCAACAGCCACATCACCACCGACGCGCCGAGGATGGTCGTCCCTGCCTTGCGGACAAATTCGCGCGTGTTCTCCCACATGTGGATCAGCACGCTCTTCAACGCGGGCTGACGGTAGGGAGGCAGTTCCAGCACGAACGCGGACGAGACGTCGGGTTTGAGGATGGTGCGGGTGAAGACCATCCCTGCCAGCATGGCGACCACGATGCCGAGCGCGTACATCGCCCAGATGACCGTCCCTGCGCGGGCGCCGAAGAAGGCGAGACCAAACACCACGTAGACGGGCAGTCGCGCCGAGCACGACATGAGCGGGACGAGCAATGCGGTCAGGACGCGGTCGCGGCGCGAGGCAATCGTCCGCGTGGCGTAGATGGCAGGGACGGCGCAGCCGAAGCCGAGGATCATCGGGATGAAGGATTTTCCGTGCAGGCCGACGACGCGCATGAAGCGATCCATCACGAAGGCGGCGCGGGACATGTAGCCCGAGTCTTCGAGCAGGGCGAGGAAGAAATACAAAATGAGCAGGCCAGGCACAAAGACCAGCACGCCGCCCACGCCCGCGACGATTCCGTCAATGAGCAGGGAACGCGTCCATGCAGGAGCCGCTACGAGGTCCAGGAGGAAGCGGAACCAGTTGGCGAGAGGGCCGTTGATGACCGCGTCCGTCCAATCCAGAAAAGGAGAGGAGACGTCTATCACGAGTCGGAAGACGATGTACATGACTGCGAAGAAGATCGGCAGGCCGAGCCATTTGTGCGTGACGATATCGTCAATGCGGTCGGTGAGGGTGATGCGATCCACGAGCGGACGTTGGAGCGATTGGCGCACGACGCCGTTGATGAAGCCGTAGCGATGGTCGGCGGTGAGTAGGTCAACGTCGTCGCCGAGCATGGACTTGAGATGTTCCGCTCCCTGCGCCGCGCGGTGGAGGATGCTCTCGCTGTTGGGCATGGATTGGACGCGGGCGAGGATGTCCGCGTCGGCTTCGAGCAGTTTGATCGCCAGCCAGCGGCGCGGGTAACGGCCTGCGTCGAATTTGTGTTCGTCAAACGCGGCGAGCAGACTGACGATCTCGCGTTCGATCTTGGATCCGTAATCGAGTTGGAAGAGGGAGGTTGTGAGGGTCATATTTTTTTTGATTTGAAATGCAGTGCCGCGAGATTTATCTCGCACACATAACGACATGAATGTCGCGGTACTTGTAAACTCCGCAGTTAATTTTTCTCCGCCGCGTGGACGGCTTT
>JAYRVQ010000376.1:0-2749 GCA_041918465.1 Anaerolineales bacterium | reverse complement strand
CGGTTTGTGTGTGGAAACGTAACAGCCACGAGCGCGGACTCCTGGCCTTGAAAGTTTCCTTCATCTCACGCGCCCAGATGCGACGCGCGGCGCGATACTTGGCGATCTCCTCGAAGAAGTCGTTGTGCGCGTTGAAGAAGAATGACAGGCGCGGAGCGAACTCGTCCACGTCCATGCCGCGGGCGACTCCCCAGCGGACGTATTCCATGCCATCCGCGAGGGTGAAGGCCAGTTCCTGCGCGGCAGTGGAACCCGCTTCGCGGATGTGGTATCCGCTGATGGAGATGGTGTTCCATTGCGGGACAGTCTGAGCGCCGAACTCCATCGTGTCCACCACCAGGCGCATGGAGGGTTCGGGCGGGAAGATAAATTCCTTTTGCGCGATAAATTCCTTCAGGATGTCGTTCTGGATGGTGCCGCGCAGTTGGTCGGCGCGCACGTCCTGTTTTTCCGCGGCGGCGATGTACATGGCCCAGATGATGGCCGCGGGCGAATTGATCGTCATGCTGGTGGAGACTTTTTCGAGCGGAATGCCATCGAGCAAAATTTCCATGTCTTTGAGCGAGGAGATTGCCACGCCGCATTTGCCAAACTCGCCGAGCGCTTCGGGTTGGTCGGTGTCATAGCCCATCAATGTGGCGAGGTCGAATGCGATGGAGAGACCGGTCTGTCCCTGCGCTAGCAGGTATTTAAAGCGCGCGTTGGTTTCCTCGGCGGTGCCAAAGCCCGCGAACATGCGCATCGTCCAGAGTTTGCCGCGGTGAAGCGTCGGGTGGACTCCGCGCGTAAACGGGTAGCCGCCCGGAAGTCCAAGATCGGAGGCGTAGTCCAGGTCCGCCACATCGAGCGGGGTGTAGAGTCGTTGAATCGGTTCGGAGGAGGTTGTGATGAAATCGTCCCGACGCTCTGGCATGGATGCGAGAGTCTTTTGCAGACTGGTCTCCTCCCACTGTTCGAGGGAGTCTTTAAGATTTTTAAGTTTTTGAGAATCGTACATGAAGGGCTCCTCTTTTGGCTGGCGGAATTATACTGTCAATGCACGAGGCTGTTCCAGTCGCCGCCGGAGGACTGGATGTAGCGCGCGAATTCAACGTAAAAAATATCCTCGACCGCGACGATGCCTTTGATTCCAAATAGCGCTTCGAAAAGGGTTTTACCGCTATCGGAGGCGAAGATCAAATCGAGCGCCCTGTTGATCTGGTCCGCGATTTCCGGGGGGAGAGACTGTGAAAGAAAGATGCCATCATAAGGGATGATGGGCGGCACCTGCCAGATAACGACCACTTCATCCATGATGAATGGATATTCATCCACCAACGCGGGATAGTTGCGCGCGTCGATGTACGTGGCGCCGAAATCGCATATCTCGCCGATACGGACGGCTCGCACGACCGAGAATTGGCTTTGCAGGAACGCGCCCTCCTGTGTGGAGATTTTGTACCAGTTCAGGATGCCCGCCGCAACAAGAAAGCCGGACGGGGAGTCTGGTTCCGTCCAACAGGCCTTTTTCCCACTGAATTGTTCCAGAGCCTGCGGCGCGATGGCGGTATTGATTTCTTCGGATGGATCGAAATAGGCAGTGAAACGGTCACTGCGCGCGATGATCTGCGCGCCATAGGAGGCGGACTCCTCCTGCGTGGACGCAAAGACCGCCTGTACAGCATTTTGGCGATAGGCTTCCACAATGGCAAACGGCGGAAGGACGGCGATGTGCGCGTTGCCGATTTTCAGTGATTCGATCAATTCAGAATACGTGGTGGGCGCGACCGCCACAACGCGCAAGCCGGTCTGCTCCTCGATGAGACTGGCGAGCGTCTGTCCATTACCGATCACAACCGAGCTCAGGAACTGGGATGGCGGCAGTGCCAGCAAAATGGGATTGCCTTCCTCGCCCAGGTCTGGTTTGGGTGTGGAAGAAGCGGTCGGGATGGATGTCTGCGTTGGAGCAGGAGTGGGTGTAGGCGTGACAGTCGGCACAGCTGTTGGAAGTTCGCAGGCCGCGAGCAGGGTCATCAGTATCCAGTAAACAGTGATCCGTTTCCAGTGAGGTTGCATGGAGCAATCATAACGAGGTTGTTGGGTTCGGGCAAGTGCAACCACGGATGAAAAGGATAAATGGGATGGATGTATCCCTTTCATCACTTTCATCTGTGGTTTATAATGCCGCGCATGAAAAGCAATGGATGGTTCAATCTCATCTTCCTGATCGTGCTGGCCGCGGGCATCTACTTCATCGTAACCACGGTGCGCGATGCGGTCAACCAGACCGCGCAGAACGCCAACTCCGCGCTCCAGCCTCTTTCGCAGGCCAACCAGGCCATGCAGACGCAGGTGGCGCAGTTGATGAATCCCACGCCCACCATCATCCCCGACCCGGTGACGTACATCTATCAAATCCAAGCACTAGCACGGTTAGAGACAATCCAATATAGTGTACAGCAGGTTGTTGAGGTTGATTATCAGCAGGGAACATTTGGTTATTTCTTTGGCAATAAAATACTTTGTCAAGTAAAAGCAAATATTATTGCTGGCATCAACATGCAGATGTTACAACCTGGCGATATGCAGTTTCAGAATGATATACTCTATGTCAAATTGCCACCCACCGAGATTTTCACCAACGCTGTTGATGAATCTAAAACTAAAATCTTTGATATCCAAACTGGTCTTTTAGCAGACCCGGATCCAAATCAGGCGCTAGATTGTATTGTGGCAGCCAAGGAAGTTATCCTCATGGCCGCCATGGAGG
>JAYRVQ010000375.1:0-3276 GCA_041918465.1 Anaerolineales bacterium | reverse complement strand
CCTGCTAGCACCATAAGCGCCTCGCTGGATGTTTCCACTGGGGTCGTTATTCCAAAAACACAATATGACGCTTTTTACAACACTTCTCTGGAGGATGTACTGCGGGGCAGGGGAGTGGAGCAAGTCGTAGTTACCGGCGTGATGACGCACCTTTGTTGCGAAACAACCGCGCGCTCGGCTTTTGTTCGTGGCTTTGCGGTCTTCTTTTGCGTGGACGGAACAGCAACATACACAGAGGAGGCTCATCAAGCCTCGCTCTTGAATCTGGCGCATGGATTTGCCGTTCCAGCAATAAGCCATGAAATTATAAAATGCTTTATTCGTGTAGCCAATAACATATCACAACAAAAATCCTAAAATGAATACACAAAAAATAACATACAGACCCATCGTTATTGGCGGCGGGCCTGCGGGAATTACAACCGCCATTCAATTAAAGCGATATAGACTTGAGCCTCTCGTACTTGAAATGCGCGAAATTGGCGGGTTATTACGGAACGCGAACCTCGTAGAAAATTACCCAGGATTTCCGAGTGGAGTACAGGGAAAAAAATTGATTGGACTGATGAAAAAGCAAGCAGAAAGACTGGGAGTAGAAGTGAAGAGGGAGGAGGTGGTCGGGGTGAGGATGGTGGACGAGACGTTTTTGATCAAAACAAAAAATAAAGAACATAAAGCGCAGTATCTTGTTGTTGCCAGCGGCACAAAATCACGGCCATTACCAGATATGATTTCTCCAGCGGCTCGCTCAAGGGTTTTTACAGAAGTTTGGCCGCTATCAGGTGTAGCGGAAAAGCAAATTACTGTCATCGGCGCGGGAGATGCGGCATTTGATTATTCACTCAATCTATCGAAGAAGAGGAACATCGTCACTATTCTCAATCGCGGGGAAACTGTAAAATGTCTCAGATTGCTGTTCGAGCGCGCAGAGCAGGATCCGCACATCCGCTATCGAGCTGGCGTATCCGTCAGGCAGATAACAGTGAATGAAACGGTGAACAGGCTCGAGGTCCGGTGTGAGGCGGAGACCATCGAAGCGGATTATGTCCTGTTTGCGATTGGCCGAGTCCCTAACCTGGATTTTTTGTCGGACGAGGTCAGGCGGCGCGAAAAGGAATTGGTCGATTCAGGCCGTCTGTATTTTGTTGGCGATGTGAAGAACGAATCATTTCGGCAAGTGGCCATCGCGACCGGAGACGGTCTGCGGGCGGCGATGCAAATTTATTCAAGGATTTCAAAATGAAAATTATTGCAAAAACAGGCAACTCGGACCTTGCGACAGTTTACATGGCCGACATGGGCGATGGACGGCTGATCGAATTTGTGGAGGCGTGCCAGCCGCCGTATGGACGCGACGAGCGTTGGATTTTAATGGTTTCCACTTTGTTCGGTTGCCCGGTGAAGTGTCTGTTCTGCGACGCGGGCGGAGGCTATCGCGGCAAGCCGACCGCGGAAGAGATCTTGATTCAAATTGATCACATGGTGAACGAGTGGTTTCCGGATGGAATTGTCCCTGCAGCAAAATTCAAGATCCAATTTGCGCGCATGGGCGAACCGTCGCTGAACATGGCTGTGCTGGACGCGCTGGAGGAACTACCGCGTCGCTATCGGACCACAGGTCTGATGCCGTCCATTTCAACAATTGCCCCCCTTGGCACGGACGCGTTCTTCGAGCGGCTTGTTGATGTTAAGAACAGATTGTATGCAGGTGGGAGATTTCAATTCCAGTATTCGATTCACACAACAGACGAGGCTCTGCGAGATAAACTGATTCCCGTCCACAAATGGGATTTTGCGCGCATGGCCGAGTACGGAGAGCGTTTCCATCGTGCGGGGGATAGGAAGATCACGCTCAACTTCGCACTGGCCGCGGACTCTCCGGTTGAAGCATCTATCCTGAAGCGCTATTTTGACCCCGCGCGATATCTCATCAAACTGACGCCTGTCAACCCGACCAGCCGCGCCACACAGAACAATCTCGGCTCACACATTGATCCGACGCGGCCTGAAACAGCCGCGTCAGTGACTCGTTCGCTCACGGACGCGGGCTACGAGGTAATTGTCAGCATTGGCGAGGTGGAGGAGAATGAAATTGGAAGCAACTGCGGACAATACGTGTTGAATTATCTGGAGAGTGGTGTGGCGGTAAAGGATGGGTATACGTATCAGGTTGAGCGCTTGCCAGGCATTGCGTAGTGCCAGTCGTTCTCACTTTGCTGGAATTGAATAGATTTGGATCGGTCCATATTCATATACCAATTTCGCGGCGGACAGATCCAGATTAGGCGCGAGGTTGTAAACACCCAACACTTTTTGGGGCGTGTCGTTCTTTGAGTTCGTCCGCAGAATTACCAGTGCATTCTGAATTTCGACAGGGTGATCTCGCTGATAAAACCTATCGAACGGGATACCGTTGATGACCAGATAATAAGCTGTTTGAATATCAACCGGGGGAAGTGCAACGATTGTGTCCTCTGGCTGGATATTTTCCTGTATATAAGCCGCCGCGAACTCTTCAGGAAGGTCATTTCCTTGAACGACAGCAGTGCGGAAACTTTGAACTGAACTGAAGAGATACCCCAACACAACAAACAAAATAGCCGATGCGAAAAAGGCATCCCGAATTCGAGGTCTAGTAAATTTCCGGAGGAGCCAATCTGCCAGCCAGACCAACCCAGCAGACGCGAAAATCATGTAGAAGGCTTCCAGAAACAGCCAGACGCGCGGCAAAGGGACGACTCGTTGCGCCAGCATGAGGAGGAGGATCGCAACAAACAGGTAGAACTGCATCGGCAGTCGTTGGTTGGATACTTTCCGGTAAAAAAGGAGGGAAAGAAGGAAGCCACCCAGAAGCAGGAATCCGATGGTTGGTGAAATTCCCAGCATCCAACTCGCTCCGGTGTTTCGAATGCGCGGGATGAGATTTCCGAAAAACGTGTACCAATCCTGCGTTTCCACGATCTCGTTGCTGACGAGAGAGCCGAGTCCCGTGCCGAAGAAAATGACAGGGGAATAAAACAGAAGGGTCAGCAATCCCGCGAGGGCGCAGGTGATGAGAAAAACCGCCAGCTTGTTAAGCCTGATTTGACGGGAACCGCTTTCAGCCAGGTAGGAGGCGGCAACCCAAAGGGAGATCCCCGCCATGGGGTAGAGAAAGATGGGGATGGTGAAAAATCCAAGCGCGGCTGTCAATCCATAAGCGATGAGTGCGGATCTCTTTTGGTCCCTGACCAGAATCCCTGCAAAGTTAGCGAGCAGGAGAGCAAAGAGGGTGAT
>JAYRVQ010000374.1:0-2536 GCA_041918465.1 Anaerolineales bacterium | reverse complement strand
GGATGCCCATCGGCTTTGCGGCTTGCGGGACATGCTTGACGTAATCATACATGCGCGCTTCAACAGCCTTTTCATCCAACTCCACTTCGGCGTGTGCGGTGACAGGCTTGCGTTTCAACAACAAACCGACCTCCGCCCCGCCGCGCAAATTCTTCCACCACGTTCGGTCATGGCTGGTGATGACCCAGAGAAATTCTCCTTCGCGATAATAGCCAACGGGCGTGGTGTATTTCTTCCCCGTCTTGCGGCCTGTGATGGTGATTAACATCATGCCGTTGCTCAACATGCCGTGGAAGGGTGAACGCAGAACCCAACTCATGAAATCATTACCAGTCATTTTTCCACCCCATACATCTGGTCGGGTGCAAGGAATTCGGGGAAGCGCGGCCTCAGCGACGTCCGCGCTTCGTAGCACAGGTGACAGGCGTCGGCGTAGTCCGAAGCGTGCGGGAGGTTGTATTCCGTCACCAGCGCGGCGGGCCCTCCAGCGAGAAGCGGTCCGCAGATCGGGTGCGCGTCCGCATCGTATTCGTCACAGATCTGGCGCAACGGTTTCTCGAACAAATTGCCGATGGACAATCCCTGGCAAATGTGGAGATTCCCCAACGGGTCCACATGGACGCGGCCTGGCTCGCGTAGGTCTTCAGTCGAACATTTGCTGAAAGACTCCCACGGATGAAGCGCGGCGCGCGTGACGAGTTGGCTGGCGCGGCCTCGATACATGACCTGCCCCTCATCCTTGATCTGCCCATGCGTTTCAGGCGCACTTCCTTCGGGTTGTGCAATGGAAATCATACCTGTTGGGATATTGAGCCATTTCGCGGCCACCAGCGCGTTCTGCGGACGTTCGCCGAGACATTCGCCGCAATGATATGCGTCACTGCTCACAGTGAGATCTTCAATACGACCCGCAAAGGGTTGGAGATTTTCCATCGCGTCGGCCACCGTATTTGCCCAGTACGCGTTGCTGACTATGCCCACCGAGAAACCCATTTCCGCCGCGAGACGCACACCCCTGGCGAGAATGGCATAATACAGAAACGGTTCGCCTCCCTCGAAATAGATGGATTCAACGCCTGCATCCTTCGCCTGCCTGAGAATTTCCTCCACCTGCTCCAGCGTCAACGTTCCTTCCTGCCGCGGACTGCCCCAAACGAAACAATGCTCGCACTCGTAGGTGCATTTGTAAGTCAAAAGAATGTGCAGGCCAGAGAGTTTCATGGCACGCTCCTTGATCCATTTCACTGTAGCAAAAATCAACCTATAAGTCATGGGTCAAATATCACCTTGCGGACTATAATTAAGTAACCCTTCAGGAGGCATTATGTCAAACGTCTTTGCGTCCAATCACCCACTGGTAGCCCACAAACTCTCGCGCCTGCGTGACAAAAATACCGAGCCGAAGAAGTTCCGCGAACTCGTCCGCGAGATCGCCGCCCTGCTGGCCTACGAAGCCACCGCAGACCTGGCCGTGACACCGCGCGAGCTTGAAACGCCGCTTGCAAAAATGACCGGTTCCGAGTTGAAGGAAAAGATAGGCCTCATCCCCATCCTGCGCGCCGGACTAGGCATGGTGGAGGGGATTTGGGAACTGATGCCCGTTGCTGAAGTCTGGCACATCGGACTGTACCGCGACGAGAAGACCCTCCGCCCTGTGGAGTACTACAACAAACTGCCGCTGGAGCCCACCGTCTCCGTTTGCCTCATTCTGGACCCGATGCTGGCTACCGGTGGTTCGGCCACCGCCACCGCGGATGTGTTGAAGCGCTGGGGCGTGAAGAAGATCAAGTTTGTCGGGTTGATCGGCGCGCCCGAAGGAATCAACGCCATGCAGACGGCGCATCCCGATATCCCCATCCACCTCGCCGCGATTGACGATCACCTGAACGAACGCGCCTACATCGTCCCCGGGCTGGGTGACGCGGGGGATCGTCAGTTTGGGACGGGATAGTCCAGTGATCAGTGTTCAGTAACCAGTTTTCAGTGAGGCCGTCATGTGGAAATGGATTGTCTTTGTTATCGCGACAATCACCCTGACTTGGATTTCAAGAAAATCCTTCCGTCATCCGAACTCGCATGGCTTCTATCGTTTTTTCGCATGGGAAGCGATCCTCGGGCTTTTCCTCCTCAACGTGGACTTTTGGTTCCGCGACCCGTTTGTCTGGTATCAGCTCATCTCGTGGACCTTGCTCATCGCCTCGCTGATTCCGCTCGGGCTGGGAGTCCACTCCCTGCGAACGCGCGGCAGGCCAACGGTCCAGAGAGAGAACGACCCGTCCCTGTTATCGTTTGAAAAAACCACGCAATTGGTGGAAACAGGCATTTATCGCTACATCCGTCATCCGCTTTACAGTTCCCTGCTCCTCCTGGCGTGGGGAATTTTTTTCAAGTTGCCATCCCTGCCCGGCGGAATCCTGGCCATCTGCGCAACGGTCTTTCTGATTCTCACCGCCAAAGCGGATGAGACGGAATGCATCCGATTTTTCGGCCTGCAATACCGGGAGTACATGAAAAGGACAAGGATGTTCATCCCTTT
>JAYRVQ010000373.1:0-4614 GCA_041918465.1 Anaerolineales bacterium | reverse complement strand
TCGTGACCGTGATCCGCTTTCTCCTCGTAGACGTTGAACCAGTTCGGGCGCTCCCAGCCAAACTTCTCGCCGAAGGAACAGCGCAGGTCGCGCAAGCGGAAGTAGGTGGGGGAGAGGCGCTGTCCGCGGCGGGAGATGCGCTCCTCGCCAGGATAGTGGATATCGTAATACTGCGTGTACGTTTCGATGGTGCGCGCGGCAGTGTAATCGAGATTGTTGTAGTTCGGGCCGAAGCGGCGGACATCGAGTCGCCACATGTCCCATTCGGGATGACCGTCAATGATCCACTCGGCCATGGCTTTGCCGATGCCGCCCGCGCCAGCCAGTCCGTGCGCGCAGAAGGCACAGGCCACCCAGAAGCCCTTGACGGAGGTCGGCCCGAGCAGGAATTCACCATCGGGTGTGAAGCCTTCGGGACCGTTGAGCAGTTTCACCACTTCCGCGTTTTCCACGGCGGGCACGCGGCGGATGGAGTTTTCCATCAGCGGCGCGAAGCGATCCCAATCTGGATTCAATAATTGATATTTGAAATCACGCGGGATGCCGTTCATGCCGTATGTGGCAGGCTGGCGCTCGTATCCGCCCGTGACGAGTCCGCCGACTTCCTCGCGCCAGTAAACGAGCAGGTCGGGGTCGCGCAGGTTCGGGAAGGAGTGCGTGACGCCTTCGATGGGTTTGGTCAAAATGTACAGGTGCGCCATCGGGACGACGGGCAATTCCAACCCGACCATCTTGCCGACTTCGCGTCCCCACATGCCCGAAGCGTTAACCACCACCTCGGTCTGGATCGTCCCCTTATCGGTCACTACCTCGTGGACGCGTCCATTCTTCACATTGATCGCTTCTACGTTGGTGTTGATGAAAATTTTTGCGCCGAATTTCTTAGCGCCCGCGGCGAGGGCGTTGGTGAGCCCTGTCGGGTCAATCGAACCGTCATTGGGTGTATACGCCGCCGCGACCACGCCTGTGATGTCCATCAGCGGGAACATCTTCTGTGCTTCCTGCGGCGAGACCAGTTCCATCGGGACGCCGAACGAGCGCGCCATCCCGACGAGTCGTTTGGTTTCCTCCAGCCGTTCATGTGACGAGGCGAGGCGCAATCCGCCTACCTCGCGCCAGGAAGTGTCCACGCCCGTTTCTTCTTTCAGTTTGCGATACAGATCGGTGCTGTAGTGCATCATGCGCGTCAGGTTCGCATCCGAGCGCATCTGCCCGACCAGTCCCGCCGAGTGCCAGGTGGACCCTGCCGTCAGTTCGTGGCGTTCGAGAAGCACCACATCCTTCCAGCCCATTTTTGCCATGTGATAGGCGATGCTCGCTCCGCCCACCCCGCCGCCGATGACAACTGCCTGCGCGTGCTTTGGTAATTCAGCCATGTGAGTAGTCTCCTTGTTGTCCCATCGTCATTGCGAGCAGGGTCGAGTAGCCCGTGTTCTTCGGGCGTACCGAGACCCGACGAAGCAATCTCCGCTACGATGAGGAGATTGCTTCCCGAAGGCTCGCAATGACGACAGCATGTCCAAAAAATATAAAGATATTGCCAAACGGCAATATCTTTGAAATCAAATCATTTCTGCCAGATCGAGTCTGGATGCGCCATCGCCGCAACAATATCGAACGAGGAGATGATTCCCAGCGGAAAGGCCTCGGGGTCGGTATCGTCCACCACGATGAGCCGATGATGATGGTTCTGGATCATCTTGTCGGCGGCTTCGCACAGGCTGGCGTGGATGTCAATCTTCAGCGGTTTGTGCATTACATCGCTCACAACCAGGGACTCGTCAATGCCGTTTTTGACAAAGGGCAGGAGACTCCGGCCGCTGACGACGCCAAGCGGCTTGCCCTGCGCGTTCACCACCAGCACGGACCTCCAGCCTGTCGAGGTCATTGCTCGCGCCGCGGAGTAGATGGGGGTCTTGTCGCGGCAGACGAGCACCGCGTCGGACATCACATCGCCGACGGTCTCGCGCTTCGGTTCTTCCTCCCTCGCGATGGACGCGACAAAATCGGAGAGCGAGATCACCCCGACAGGTTTTCCATTCTCAGTAACGAGCAGTCGGCTGATCTGTTTTTCGATTAGCGTATTGACGGCATCACACAATGACACATCGGATTCAACCGAGTCGACGGGCTGGGACATCAGATCGGCGGCGGTCAACTTCCGCATCACGGTCATGCTTTCGGGGTCGGAGGAAAGCCATTCGCCAGCGAGCAGATCATAGTCCGAGAGGATGCCGAGCGCCCGTCCTCCGCGGTCGGTGACGATCAACGCGTGGACGTGGTTCTGATTCAATAAAACGGCGACCTGCCCGAGGGTCGCGTTGGGGCGGCAGGTCAGCAGGCCGTGGTGCATGAGGTCACGGACAAGTTTTTTCATCTGAAACTCCTTTATCCAACTTCATCCACTTCTTTGTACCATTTGACTCGGTCGCCCACGCGGGCGCGCAGTTTCCAGCCCATGGATTTGGGTTCGGCTTCCAGACGCGCCATTGCGTCCTTTACCTGCGATTCCACTTTGGCTTTTTGCTCGTCGCTCAATTGCGGGTAATGATGCGCCAGCGCGCGCACTTTTTCGAGGTTCATCGTGACGGTG
The DNA here is from genome assembly GCA_041918465.1 of Anaerolineales bacterium. GTDB lineage: Bacteria > Chloroflexota > Anaerolineae > Anaerolineales > Villigracilaceae > Denitrolinea. Next base: position 2,021 of record JAYRVQ010000373.1, on the reverse strand, counting down.
CGCCAAAATCCCCAATCCGCCGCGCAGATGGCGGCGACGCGTTTCATGTTGATGGTCTCTTTGTCAATGTCGCCGAAGGGATGTTCGAGCAGGAGCATGATGGTGTCGATGATGTCCTTCTCGTTGATCTGAACGATCTGCATTTTTTCGAGAAGCAGTTCCGCCAGCGGAATGGTGGGGGAGTCGGTTTCGAGGCGATCCTTCCAATAGATGGCGTGGCAGAAATCCAGTTTTTCGTAGAAGACATCCACGTGCAGGCCTGCTTCGGGTTTGTCGAAGATGGCGCGCTCGCCTTCGGAGACAATAAAGACCTCGCGGTTATCTGTATAACCCAGCGAGGTCATCATGTCCGTGATCTGTTTGGTCTGCTTGCTGTAGGCGGCGAAATCAATATCGGTGTAGGCGCGTCCCATGGCGGCCTGGAGATGCCCGAATTGCGGACAGTGCATTTGAAAGGCCAGCGAGCCAATCACCCGCAAGAGAATCCCCTTTTCCTCACTGACTTTGAGAATCCGTTTGAGTTCGTTCTCGAACTTGTCGCGTTCGTCGCGACCCTGTTCACCCATCCCGACGGGACTGTTCGTCATAGCCTGCTCCTGTGTTCGAAGTTCAGCAAAGTAGGGCGTGGAGACTGGCTTTCCTGCAAATTGCAGAATTGTCAGGCACAATTGCTATTATAATGAAAAAGTCAAAAACTTGCAAATTTCTTCAGATTCTTATATAATTTGCATTTGAATTGCTCATTTCTGCTCACTTCAATCGAAACCCAGTTCAATGAGTAAACCTCTCATTCCGGCTCAACGGCGAGAACGGATCCAGGAATATCTGGCGGTCCATCAAATTGCGCGCACAGCCGATTTGATGGGACTACTGGAAACTTCCGAGGCCACTATTCGCCGCGACCTGGAATGGCTGGAGGCGGAGGGAATTTTGGAGCGGACTCATGGGGGAGCAACGGTCAATCAGCGGCTTACGGCAGAACCCGAATATTTGCAACGCGTTCAGAAAAATCCTGAAGAGAAACGTCTCATCGGCGAATTGGCCGCCTCGTTGATCAATGAAGGCGATATTGTTTTTATCAATAGTGGCACCACTACCACGCAGGTGATTCGCAATGTCCGCGCTGACGCGGGCATTTCTATTTTCACCAACAACCTGAACGCCGCGCTGGAAGTGGGGGAGGCGGGCTTTCAACACCATTTGCTTGGAGGCGAATACCAGCCCGTGTCGAAATCCTCTGCGGGGCGATTCGCAATCGAGAACGTTCGGCAGATCTACGCCGACAAGTGCATCATCGGTGTGGACGGAATCAGCCTGAAGCACGGGTGTACTGTCCCTGCCAACGCGGAGGCCGAGGTGGTGCGTCAGATGATCGAGCGCACGAAGGGCAAGGTCATCATCGTGGCTGATAACAGCAAATGGGGCGTGGTCTCCAATTTTCAGATTGCTTCGATTGACGAGATTGACATGTTTATTACGGACGAAAGGTTCGGTCCCTCGTCCATTGAGGAACTTGCAGCGCATTCGGTTGTGACACTGATTGCCGCGGTTAATTCAGTCAAAGCCTGATGACGCGTTGCGCGTTTGTCAGGCTTTTTGTTTGTCGTAAACAATTCATTCGAGTTACGGAGAAAATCCATGAAGTTATTTTCAAAGAAGTCGAGTAAAAAACCAACCCGTCTTTTCTTCGCCACCGATCTGCACGGCTCGGAACGAACCTACCGCAAGTTCATCAACGCGGGAAAATTCTACGAGGCGAACGTCATCGTGATGGGTGGGGACATTCAGGGCAAGTTGCTTATCCCGATCATCAAAGAAGCGAACGGGCATTTTCGCGCCACCCTGCAGGGACGCGTGGAGCATATGGCTTCGCAGGAGGAATTGACGGGACTCACAACGCGGCTGGACACGCTGGGTTTTTATTACAAGGTGATGGACGAGTACGAATTCCGCGCCCTCTCCGCTGACCAGAAGGCAGTGGACGCGTTATTCCACGAAGAGGCGCGCAAGAAACTCGGCCG
>JAYRVQ010000372.1:0-4340 GCA_041918465.1 Anaerolineales bacterium | reverse complement strand
TTGGGGCCACAGACGCGGCATTTCGGATTCTTTTTCAGTTTGACAAAATCAAACGACATGTCGAGCGCGTTGTAGAGCAAAAGTTTCCCGATGAGCGGACTGCCAATGCCGAGCAAAAGTTTGAGCGCTTCACTGGCCTGGATGCTCCCAATCGTTGCGGGCAGGACGCCGAGGACGCCACCCTCCGCGCACGAGGGGACGAGACCTGGGGGCGGCGGTTCGGGGAAGAGACAGCGATAGCACGGGCCTTCCTTCGCAAAAAAGACGCTAGCCTGCCCGTCGAAGCGATAGATGGAGCCATAAACATTGGGCTTGCTGAGGAAAACGCAGAGATCGTTGGTGAGATAGCGCGTGGGGAAATTATCGGTGCAGTCGATCAGCACATCGTAATCTTTGGAGATTTGTATCGCATTGGCGCTGGTGAACGGTTCGTTATGCGCGTCGACTTGAATGAGGGGATTGAGATCGAGCAGACGATTCTTCGCGCTTTCGGCTTTGAGTTTGCCAATCGCACTCGTGCCGTGAATGACCTGCCGCTGGAGATTGGACGCATCCACCAAATCGTAGTCCACGAGGCCGATGCGACCAACGCCCGCCGCGGCGAGGTAGAGCGCGACAGGCGAGCCGAGTCCACCCGTGCCAATGACCAACGCGGAGGAGGCTTTCAGTTTATGCTGGCCGCCTAGCCCAACTTCGGGGATGAGCAGGTGACGGGAGTAGCGGAGGATTTCTTCGTGGGATAACATGGTGTCAAGTTCCATATGGGAGGGTGCGTCGCACTTAACGGGGTGGATTCTCCTCGGGGTAAGGTGCGACGCACTTTGTACGCGCGCTCAACCACCAGCCGCGGAGGCGAGGAGGATGATCTTGTCTTCAGGACGAAGCGCGGTGTCGAGGCCGTTCAGTTCGCGGATATGCTCGCCATTGACAAAAACGGTGAAGTGGCGGCGGAGATTCCCGTCAGAATCGAGCAGGTGAAACTTGAGGGACGGGTAACGCGTCGCCAGCGCGGCCAGCAACTCGGTCACGGACGAGGCGGGGATATCCATCTCGCTATGATTGTCCACGTAATATTTCAGCGCGGCAGGAAATCGGATGACGGGCATAAATCGATTATAACCCCCACCCCGTCCCTCCCCCAAATTGAAGAGCGGATTTTGGGGAGGGAGATTGGAGTGGTAAAATCATGCGAGTCTGCCTTCGGAGGGCATCACCGTGACCGAGACCATCAGCAACGAAACCCGCTTTTTGCACGCCATCGAAATGGGACTGGGGGCCTGGCAATTCGGCGACCGCGTTTTATGGAGTTTTGGACAGACACACAACGAACAAGACGTCCACGCTGCGTTCGAGATCAGCCTGAACGAAGGCGTGCGTTTCATTGATACTGCCGAGGTTTATGGCATGGGGCAATCGGAGCGGTTCCTCGGCGATATGCTCAAAGCCACCGACCAGCCTGTGCTCATTGCCACTAAATTTTTCCCATATCCGTGGCGCGTCCATAAATCGTTCATGAAGTACGCGCTGAGGAATAGTTTGGAGCGTCTCGGCCTGGAGCGTGTGGATCTTTATCAGATTCACTGGCCCACGCCCATTGTCCCGCCCGAAACATTGATGAACTGGATGGCGGATCTCGTTAAAGAGGGACTCATCCGCACGGTGGGCGTCTCGAATTTCAATCCCAGCCAGACGGTGCGCGCGTACACGACACTGGCGCGGCACGGAATCCCCCTCGCGGCGAATCAAGTTGAATATCATTTGCTCGACCGCACCATCGAAAAGAACGGATTGCTGGCGCGCTGTAATGAACTCGGCATTCGCGTCATCGCCTACTCGCCAATCGCGAAAGGTCTGCTGACGGGGAAATACACGCCCGAAAAATTGCCACCAGGACCGCGCGCCGTCACTGCTGCGGGGACGCTCCAGCGCATCCAGCCCTTGCTCAAACTGATGACCAAAATCGGACAGGATCACGGTGGCAAAACCAACGCGCAGGTGGCGCTGAATTGGTGCATCTGTAAGGGAACAATGCCCATCCCTGGCGCGAAGAACGCTGAGCAGGCGCAACAGAACGCGGGCGCGCTCGGATGGAGGTTGACAGCCGACGAGGTGGCCGCGCTGGACGCGTCCAGCGATGGTGTGACAAAATGAAGCGCGCTTTCTTAAACGGATTCCTGATCGGACTGCTAATCTTCATCGTTGCCAACCTGCTGGCGGCGCAACTGCTCTCGGACTGCGGCCTGCCCGCCGTCTTCGGACTTTCCCGCTGCGCTGACGATATCTCCCGCGCGGGCTTCCCGCTGGTCTTCATGGAAGAGGGCGGATTCGCCTACCGGCAGGTTTTCAATCCCACATACTTTTTTCTGGATATTTTCATTGGGCTGGATTTTGCAACCACATGCGGATTTGTCGGCTGGTGGTATGCGAAAAGGAAAAACACCTACGAGTGAAATAACAGCCGGTCACCTTCGCAGCGACCGGCTTCATTTTCCACCACAGATGAAAACGATGAAAAAGAAGGGATGAATTATGAACCGAAAGATCATTTCCATTTTCCTGGCCGTCATCCTATCAGCTTTACTGGCATCTTGTGACAGCGCCAATGCCACTCCCAACTACCGCGCCACTTTCCAACCGGAAATTACCAAAACTGAGACTGGAAACACCCTGATCGTCACGGACAATTTCACCGCAGTCATTCTGACCAAGGATTTTTACGAGAGCCACAATCCATTTGTGGCAAATGAATATTGGACTCCTACGACAGAATACTGGACACCGGAATTAGATCAAATCCTGTATATAGAAGCACACCTTGATGAGTTTCTAGCACAAAACGGCTCTAAATTTAATTCAGGAAACGCTCCTACAAAAGAAAAACTCGCCCGCTATGGTAGGCAATATTACGGCACTTCTGAAAATAATCAACGAATAATCATCGGGCAATACTTCTGCCTTTTCAATGATGACCGGGATTGGAAAAATTACTTTGTATCTGTAAAAGGCGGAGGCGATTGCTATTTCGGAGTGTGGTATGACCCTGAGTCTAGAACCTTTATCGCTCTTGGGGTAAATAGCCGGGAGTAAATAAAGACGGTTATCTGAAGGTGACCGTCTTCTTATTTCGTGGGGCGGATTGCCAATCCGCCTTACAAACCCAACTCCGCCGTTGGCAAAAATTGCGGCGGCTTTCTCGCCTTCGTCAACTGCTCAAACGCGTACGCCAGTTTGATGAGCGTCGGTTCATGCCACGCCTTCGCAAAGAACGAAATTCCCACAGGCAAACCAAAGATGTAACCCGCTGGGACGGTGATGTGCGGCGTCCCTGCCACCGCGGCGTAGGACGTGCTGTCCATGTCCCAGTTGCGGATGCCGTCGCCGCCGACCAGGTCGATCATCCACGCGGGGCCGCCTGTGGGGCAAACAATCGCACTCAGGCGATGCTTCGTCATCACGGCGGTGATTCCCTCCGTGCGCGCCAACTTGTGATTTTTCTCCAGCGCGGACAAATATTTTTTGCTCGTGAGCGGACCTTTTTCCAGCGCTTGCTCCATGCGTTCCTGCCCGAAATACGGCAACACCCGCGCCCGATTCTCCTCGTTGAATTTCACCACGTCCGCCATCGAGCGCACAGGCACATCCGTGCAGGCCGCGAGATACGCGTCCAGATCGGCCTTGAACTCAAAGAGCAAGACTTCCAACTCGGTTTTGCCAAATGCGTCGCTGGACTTCAACTCCACATCCACCAAAATCGCGCCCGCCTGCTTCATCGCCTCGAGGCTGGACTCCATGATCTTTGCGACGCGCTTATCCGTCCCGAACAACGTCCGGGCGACGCCGATGCGCGCGCCCTTGAGTCCATTCGGATCGAGGAACGGAGTGTAATCTGCGAGCCCTCGCTTCATTCCTGACCCTTCGACGCGGCTCAGGGCACGCTTTGTGGCTGGGTTCCGTTTATCGAGTCCCATCATCGCCCCGAGCAGAATCGCCGCGTCTGTGACGGTGCGCGCCATCGGACCCGCGGTATCCTGGCTGTGGGCAATCGGGATGATGCCCGCGCGGCTGACGAGTCCCAGCGTGGGCTTGATGCCGACAATGCCATTCGTCTGCGCAGGACAGATGATCGAGCCGTCCGTCTCGGTGCCGACCGCGGCCGATGCGAGATTCGCCGCCACCGCCGCGCCCGAACCAGACGAGGAGCCGCACGCCGAGCGATCCAACGCGTAGGGATTGCGCGTCAGCCCGCCGCGCGAAGACCATCCGCTGGAGGAATTTTTGCCACGGAAATTCGCCCACTCGCTGAGATTCGTCTTGCCGAGAATGACCGCGCCCGCGGCACG
>JAYRVQ010000371.1:0-1516 GCA_041918465.1 Anaerolineales bacterium | reverse complement strand
AATCGGGCTTCACGTCCCTTCCGCTGTATTTTTTCCAGCCGTGATAGTGACGCAGTTCATCGTCCGCGATCTGGTCGAGGATTTTGGCGTTCTCGGGCGATTTGATGACGCGTGCCAGGCGCTTGTAGATGTGATGCTCTGTGATCTCTGTCCGCTGGAAGGTTTCCAGGATGGGACCGATATTTTGTTCCGTTGCCATGCGAGATGCTCCTGAGGGTAAGTTGCCCGTATTGTAAGTCAAATTGTAGTAGTGCGGAGGAACAAAAAGATTTCCTCTGATTGACTCATTTCCTTCCCAGCCATTTTCGTCTTAATGTAAATAATCCAATGGCGATCCAGGCGACATTGAGGCCTGTTGAGGCGTACGCGCTCAAAGTCAGGGTGTAGATGACGAGCAGAACACCCGCCACGATGTTCATACCCTGATACAAAACTGAATCACCCTCGGTCTTTTTCATGGAGACGAGGGCGTAGGCGAGCAGGTACAGGATCGAACCCGTCCAGCCGAGGATGTTGATGAGGAGGGATGTGTCCATGCGAGGATTATAGCCGAATGCCCGCGCGAACGACTGACGCCCGATGACATAGCCTGCACCCCCTCTTGACGGGGCGGGGAGATTGTCGTAGAATACTCTGTAGAATAGAGTGCTCTAAAAGGAATTCCATGAACATCTCTCCAACCGAAGCAGAAGAGTCCCTGGCCGCCATCCAAACAATGGCACAGAAAACGCGTCACTCCATCGCCAGCGGCAGCGCGTATATTTCTCTCATCATTACTGGCATTGTCTGGTTGATCGGATTTACCGCCACGCAGTTCCTTTCCGCTCCTCTCATCATTTGGATCTGGATCGTAACGAGCATCGTCGGCAGTGTTTTCGCCACCTTTATGGGAATCCGTACTGCGAAGCGTGTACGCATCACCTCGTCCGCTGTGACGGGAAAGCGTATTTTCATTTTCTGGGCGTTGCTAACCCTGTTTGCCGCCGCCATCATTGCCGTTGCCCATCCCACGGATGGAAAGCAAATCACCCTGATCATCATCCTCTTCGCAATGATCGGGCAGATGGGGATGGGACTGCTGCTCTCCTTCTCTGCCACGTGGTGGACGGTGCCTGTCGCGGCTGTGGCCTTGCTTGGCTACTTCCTTGCGCCTGAATGGTTCTATCTCTGGATGGGGTTGCTTGGCGGCGGTGTGATGATCGTGCTGGGTGTGTACATTCGTTACAGGTGGTGAGCAATGGCTGAATTAAACGAAACCATCCACCAGCCTGTCCGCCTGCGGATCATGGCCGCGCTCGTCACGCTTTCGGACAGCGATGAAGTGGATTTCACTTATCTGCGCGACCTGCTTGAGGTCACTGATGGCAACCTGGGTGCCCACCTGCGCAAACTGGAAGAGGCGGGCTACATCGCCGTCAACAAAACGTTCGTGGACCGCAAACCGCGCACCTACGTCTCCGTCACCGCCGCGGGGCGCAAGGTTTTCAAGGAACATGTGGCGGCATTGGAGTCGATT
>JAYRVQ010000370.1:0-5776 GCA_041918465.1 Anaerolineales bacterium | reverse complement strand
CCTAATGGTAGGAAAGAACATAATTCCACCAATCCCCAGACTCTATAGTTTTGCACAAAGTCGAAAAATATACCCCATACTTTTCCCATCAAAACATAACTTAGAGGAAGTTGTTGCATCCAAATCAGCCCAACTATTCCCCATCCAACAAGGTTGACAATTAGCCAATAATAGTTTTTTTGCACGAGACTCTTCTTCAGAAGTATCCACTGTGGAATTGCCACTAGGAAGCCGCCCAAGATCGATGTATCGAATAATCGTAAGTACAAAGCCATGAGAGGATATTTCTCAACTATAAAATAATTCCTAACACTTATCAACAAACCCGCAAACAAAGCCGTAATGAAACTACTGAACATCCAGCTTCTAGGAAGGAATTTAGAAAATAGAAACCATGGGGAAATGGAGAGAAACATGAAAAGGAAGAAATGAGTCAAAACACTATAAATAGAAATTTCCAAATCTACGCTTATTGACTTATTGTAGGTATGTATATAGGACTGCGTAGCCAACACGACGATGCCTGAAATGTAGAAACTTGTGATCGCTGACATGCAAGTGATAAGCATGCTTTTGAAGAGAACTATTCCATTCCGATTCAGGATTGGCATAACAACCTCACTTGTCCCTCACATTCTTCCCAAAACCTTTTTCCGCCAGCACCTGGCCATCCTTGAATGCCTCGCGTCCGCGCAAAAATTCTTTCATCTCTTCAAATGCCATTCCGCTTTCGGGAATTAACTCTCCCAGTACAGGCCAGGCGTGCCACATGTCGTCCCAGATGCGGAGGGTGACATCCACGCCAGCGGCTTTGGCGCGCTTGGCGAGGGTGAGCGAGTCGTCGAGCAAAATTTCGTCGCGGCCGACCTGGATCAGCAACGGCGGCAGGCCGCGAAAGTCCGCGTAGATGGGGGAGACGAGCGGGTTGGTCAGATTGGATTCTTCGGTGTAGAAACGCGCCCATTCGTTCAGCACGTCCGTTCGCAAAACAGATTCGACTTGCGCGTTCGCGGCGTGACTTGCGCTTCCATTGTTCAAGTCTACCCACGGCGACATGCAGATCAGCGCGGCGGGGAGCGGGTTACCCGCATCGCGCAACGCGAGCGCGGTCGCGAGCGCCAATCCACCGCCCGCCGAATCGCCAGAGATGACGATGTCGCGCGCATCCGTCCCCTGCGCCAACAGCCAGCGATAGGCTTTCAACGAGTCTTCCAGCGCGGCGGGAAACGGATTCGCCGGGGCGAGCCGATATTCGGGCATGAGCATATTTCGCTTCAACACCTTCGCCATCGGAACGCACATCATCAGGTGCGAGTCGACAAACCCCGTCACGTACCCGCCGCCGTGCATATGGATATGCACTTTCTTTTCGTCTGCGCCATCGGGACGAATCCACGCGGCGGAGAGTCCGTCAATGTCCACGCGCTCGACGGGCAGGCGGCTGTTCATCTGCTTCATCCATTTGGAACTCTTCGCCGATTGGACGTGATATTGCTCTACCTTCAAGTTTTGATTCTTGAAGGCGGCTCGCATCACGAATCGCCAGAAGCGGGCGCGCAGGCTGATCGTCATCGCGCCCTCACGTTCTGACCATATCCCGGCTGGGCGAGGACCTCGCCATCCTTGAACGCCTCGCGTCCGCGTAGGACGACGCGGGTGACGCGTCCCTTCACATTCCAACCCTCGAAGGGAGTCCAGCCGCAGCGGGAGTGCAAGTCCGTGGCGTGGATTTCATACGAGGCGTTCTCATCCACTTCGACCCAGGTCTCGGGTTGTTCAGGGAGGTTGAAAATGCGGTGCGGGTTGGTGACCATTTTTTCGAGAACATGGTTAATGGTTAATCGTCCCTCACTGACGGCAGTGAGGAGCAAAGGCAAAATGGTTTCGATCCCAGGGAAGCCGGGCGGGGGATTCTCAGAGTCTTTTTCTTCGGCGGTGTGTGGAGCGTGGTCCGTAGCAAAGCAATCGATAACATCCAAGTTTTTCCACAGCGCGTCCACATCCTTCTGCTTTGCCAAACGCGGGCGGACTTCGAGTCTACCCCCTCCCTTGCCCTCCCCCATTTTCTCCGAAAATGGGGGAGGGTTGGGTGGGGGTAGGGTAAGGAACAAATGATGCGGACAAACTTCGCACGTCACTTTGATTCCGCGTTCCTTCGCGGCCTTGATGAGCAGGACTTCTTCTTTCAATGATATATGCGCGATGTGAACGGGACGGTCGTAGATGGCGGCAAAGAGAATGCCCGCGGCCATTGTCCGTGATTCGGAGTGGAGGACGATGGGCATGTCTTTCGGGAAGTTGGCGAAGTGTGGCATCCACAGGGACATATTGTCTAGGCGCAATTCGCCGAAGGTGGAGTCGAGGTACATTTTGAGCCCCGCAGATTTGTTCGCGATGGACGCAATCGCCTCAGCGTTGTCGGGACCCGCGCCGATGAACTGGGCGTAATCACAGCGCGCTTTTTCTTTTGCGGCAGACAGCGCCATGTCCAGAGTCGCGGCATCGAATATCGGCGGCTTGGTATTGGGCATGGCGAGGATCATCGTCACACCGCCCGCAAGCGCGGACTGTGTCGCAGTGTCCCAATCTTCTTTGTGGGTCTGTCCAGGTTCGCGCACGTGGACGTGAGGGTCGATCAGGCCGGGGAGTTTGAGCATGTGTCAGGTGTTCCAGGGTCAGGGATCAGGGAAGCGCGTCACATTTTTCGGGCAGGTCGCGGTCATTTAGTCAGGTGCGACACGCTCGCGATGGAAAAAGCAGGTTCGAGGTCCAGAAAGGAAGCGGGTAGTGGAGTCTAATCCTTCTTGAAGATGGTGAAGATCAGGTTCATCAGGATGCCAATGATGGCCGAGAAGACGATGGCGGGAATTCCGTTGGGGAATAGCACAGGGATGTTGAATGGGTAGATGCCGTTCGGTAAATAGAGATTGCCGCCAATGCCGAGGATGAGGATGATGGAGCCAACGGCGAGGTTCTTCGGGTCGAAGAGGTTCACTTTTTCGGATTGGATGAGCGCGACGCCCTGCATGCCAATTACGCCGAAGAGGTAGATGGACAGGCCACCCGTGACCGCGAGTGGGATGGAATTGACGAGGCCCGCGAGTTTGCCGACGAAACCGAGCAAAATGGCGATGACACCTGCCGCCATCAGCACAGGGATGGAGTAGTTGCGCGTGATTGCCATGAGCGAATTGTTCTCGCCATAGTTCGTGCCGGGCGCGCCGCCGAGGAGACCGGCCACGATGTCATCGGAACCATCGGCCACCAGGTTGAGGCCGATGAGTTCCTTGATGTTGAAGGGCCTGCGTCCGAGTTCCATGGCGAGTTCGTCAATGTAGAGGGACATCTGGTAAAGATGTGCGGTGGATTCGGGGATGGTGGCAATGGCAATGAGCGAAACGCTGAGGACAAGCCCCCAGGCGCGCGGGTCGTTGAAGGCGGGGAGGGTGATGGCTGGGGTGCGGAGCCAATGTTCGTTTGCAATGATGCTGTAGTCCACGATGCCCAAGGTGGCAGAGACGATATAACCGACGATGATCCCGAGCAGGATCGGCACCATGCCCCACAGGCCTTTGCCTCGCAAATATACCGAGAATAGGATTGTTGCCAGCAGGGTTACAAACGCGATCATCCAGTTGGTGGAGGCCTGTCCAAGCGCCACATTGGCAAGCGCGATACCGATGACGAGCGCGATGGAACCCGTCACAATGGGCGGCAGGACTTTATCCAGTGCGGCCCTGCCAACACGCATAATGAGGATGCCGATGAGTATTTCAAGAACGGCTGTCCCGATGATGCCCACCTGCACGAGCCGTACACCTTCAGAACAGTAGAACTGGTTCGCGTCGCTGAAACAGTCATTGGCGTAGAGCATCATCGCGGTCTGGATAACAGCGATGTACGAGAACGAGGAGCCATAGTACATGGGAATCTTGCGTTTGGATACCAATAAGGCGATGATGGTTCCAAGTCCTGAGGTCAGCAGGGTGACGCCGACATCGAACTTGGTTAGGATGGCGACCAGCACGGTGGCGGGGAACATCGTCAACACCTGCTGGAGGCCGAGGCTGATCATTGCGCCGATGGGCGGGACATCATCGGGCAGGAAGCCGAACGCTTTGGATTTGGTTTGTGCGGACATTCTCTCTCCTTTGGTTTGGCGAATGTTTTAAATAAAGAGAGCCGCTGAAAGCGACTCTCTAACTCCCAAAAAGTGAAACAATCATCCCGAAGAAATGCTGGCGCAGGAAAACCTTGTTTCGATTCATTTTGAACATTTCGCCTGATTCTATGCGGGCATGGGATTCTGTCAAGAGGTAAGAATCGTTGTCACAATCGACACTGATAACTGTGAATCCGAATGATATAATTCGCCCGACAATTTTCGCAAGGAGAGCAGACAAATGGCATATGTGAATGTTAAGGTCCCCGCTGGCGGGGCAAAGATCGGTATCATGGATGGGAAGTTACAGGTTCCCGACAATCCCATCATCCCGTTTGTGGAGGGCGATGGGACCGGGCGCGACATCTGGCGGGCGTCGGTGCGTGTGTTTGACGCGGCGGTGGAGAAAGCCTACGGCGGCAAACGCAAAATTCACTGGATGGAAGTGTACGCGGGCGAGAAGTCGTTCAAAATGTTCCAATCCTGGCTTCCGGATGAAACCGAGAAGGCTTTCAAGGAATTCCTCGTGGGGATCAAAGGCCCACTGACGACTCCCATCGGAGGCGGCATCCGCTCGCTGAATGTGGCGCTAAGACAGTTGCTAGACCTTTATGTTTGCATGCGACCAATTCGCTATTTTACCGGTGTCCCCTCGCCCATGAAACATCCTGAATACGTGAACATGGTGGTCTTCCGTGAGAACACAGAAGATATCTACACTGGTCTTGAGCATCCCTATGGCACAGAGGGGAATAAAAAATTCATGGAGTTATACAAGGAGAACTTCCCCAAAGATTACGCCAAGATTCGCTTCCCCAATACCGCGGCCATTGGCGTCAAACCCATCTCAGTGGAAGGTACTGAGCGCCTGGTACGCGACACGATCAAGTGGGCGCTGGCGAACAAACGCAAGAACATCAATCTTGTCCACAAGGGCAATATCATGAAGTACACCGAGGGCGCCTTCAAGGATTGGGGTTACATCCTTGCCAAACGCGAATTCCGTGATCAGATTATCACCGAACGCGAGAGTTGGATCCTGGGTAACAAGGAAGCCAATCCGGACCTGAGCGTGGAAGAGAATGCCAAGATGATCGACCCTGGCTTTGACATGATGAGCCCTGCCCAGCAAAACGATATCAAACGGGAAGTGGAAGAAGCCATGAAAATATGGGAGACGCATGGCAACGGACAGTGGAAAAAGAAACTGCTGATCAAGGATTCCATTGCTGATGTATCCCTGCAATTTGTACTCATTCGTCCACGCGATTACGATGTAATCGCCACCATGAACTTGAATGGCGATTACATTTCGGATGCGATCGCGGCTCAGGTGGGTGGGATCGGCATTGCCCCCGGTGCGAACATCAACTATGAGACCGGTCACGCCATCTTCGAGGCGACCCATGGCACCGCGCCCAAGTACGCCGACCTCGACAAGGTCAACCCCGGTTCGGTCATTCTCTCCGGTGAGATGATGTTCCGTTACATGGGCTGGACAGAGGCCGCGGACCTGATCGTGAAAGGTATGGAAGGCGCGGTTGCGGCAAAGACGGTCACGTATGACTTCGCCCGCCTGATGGACGGCGCGACCGAGGTCAAGTGCTCGGAGTT
>JAYRVQ010000369.1:0-6064 GCA_041918465.1 Anaerolineales bacterium | reverse complement strand
CGCCGCGATGTGAACCGCCGTCGCTTCGTGCAGGGTGAACGCCACTTTCACGAGATACGCGGCACGGTCCAGGCTGATGCGCCCGTCGTCATGGACGATGGTTGGGTACACTTTCTGGAAGTCGTACAAATTGCGATGGATAACGGAGCGATCCACATCCAAATGGCGCGCCAACTCGGACTGGGTCATCCCTTCGGGGTGCGCCAGAAGGAGCGCTTCCATTTTCAAGAGTCGGTCGGTTTTGTTTTCAGCGCGTGACATGGCAACCTCCGCAACAGATCAAGGTTACAGATAGAATAGCACAACACCCTCACGAATTCTGCAACATCTCGTCACTTTGTTTTGCGAAACGGCCACAAGCCTCCCTTGCCATCTTCACTGATAAGCAATCCTTTAATTTCGAGTGCAGGGAGGGTTCTCGTCACTTCGGAACGATCCAATCCCAACAGGCGGGCGATGAACCCCGCCTTTTTGCCTGGATGCTTTTCTATTGTACGATAAATTGCCTCCACACGCTGTTGGTTTTGTGGTCGTGCCATGCTTCGCCTCGTAAAGTGGATTTCCCGCGAAATGCAGGATTGTCTCTACTTTACGAGGCGGGTGTTGCAGGTAATGCAACACGCCCTTGTTTTCTTAGCACAGATGTTTTATAATTCTTCCATGTTCGTTAATAATCTCTATTTCATGGGCAAGGAGTCATTGCTGGGGAGTGGCTCCTTTGTCGTTTAACGGAGAATCGATGGCCCTCTCCACCCCTCCCTCGCTTCCCGAACCCGCCCCTCCTCCTCTCGCCTCTGCGCATGCAACTTCTCCACAGCCGAAGCGCAAGCGTGGCGGTCAGCCATATAATCTGAACGCGAGAAAGGATGGCGCCTATTCCATCCTTCGGCCGGGCCCGCTGTATGAAGCCCGGCGGCGCGTGGATTCACTCCTGTTCGAATCTCGGAGTGGGTTGCTTCCGTCTCAGGTGGTTCTGGACTTGGCGCGTGCCGAGAGGAAAATAATTGAATCCATCAAGAAACAACACAACGTAGGCACACTGGCCACTGTCAGAATGGAAATAAAGCTCTCGAAACTGATTTTTCGGTCCATCGATGCGAATCTCCCATACATCCTCAAAGTGTGTGCTCTCGAAAAGATTGCCCATGATCCCTTCGGTTGGATTGAAGGCTACATTAGGGCTTTTGACATTGCGAGAGACGCTGATTCGTTTTTCCCCGTTTCAAAATTAAGTGTGCGAAATTCGCTTATTCTCCCCTCTCCAAATGTACTCACATCGTACTCGCAGAGTATTTGGGGCGGAGCAGGGGAGGGGCTGGGTGGGTTCGCCACCAACCTCACCGACGAACAGTGGGCCGTTCTTGCTCCGCTTATCCCTCCTGACCCCGCAACCGCCTGGCAATCTGGTGAACCGCCGGTCATCATTGCCGCCAGCCGCTGGGGGTTGACCCCATATGCACCTACGGGCGAGTTCGGCGATTTTGTTATTCTGCAGGAACACAACAAGACCCTCCAGCAATTTCCAGCTCTTATGACCCCGCCGCTTCGCGCCTCGCGGACCAAAAAACGCGGCAGGCCTCGCAATCCCTCTGTCTCCCCGCGCGCCCTTCTTGATGCCATCCTCTGGAAACTCGCCACTGGCCACACCTGGGATGCTCTCCCTTCCGAGTTTCCTCCCATGAGCCTCTGCCGTAAATACTACCGCCGCCTCTTTCTCAGTGGCCGTCTCTACACTCTCTTGCTCGCTCTTTACAACCACATGCGCCTTGATGCATGTATTGACCCGTACCTGCTTCTCGAACAGGGTGTTTTCACCACCACGCCGAGTCAGCATATTGCTCTCAGTCCCCAAGCCGCTCCCACCCGGCAAAATTACACGGCTCTCCTGTTCATGCAACTCGCTCGTGATGCATATCTACACTTTGAACGTGAGGAGAAAAGGAACAACCCTGCCTATCGCCTTGTACCTGCCCTGAAGGGCGAAGACGAACTTTCGAATGGTCTTCTGCCGGGTACAAAGGATTTGCATATTCCCGCGTTCAAACCGCTTAATTCCAGTCTTGCATTCAAAAAATCGAGGCAGGTTGAAAAACGTGAAGCCTCTATCAAAAAGCGGCTGAAAACTGGCAAAACCCGCACTAAACCTGGTAATGGAGCGAGGTGAAAAAATGTCCAATCGGGTAAAATCAAACCAAGGAAAATGTACTTATGTCTAAATTCACTGGCTATCGCTGTTCATTATGTGGCACCGAATATTTGCCGGGTCAGGTCACGTATACCTGCCCGAAAGACGGGGGCAATCTGGATATCGTGCTGGATACCAAGAGCATCCAGAAGAAATACCAGCCCGAAGACATCACCAGCCGCGGCGAACCTTCTCTGTGGAAGTATGAACCGCTCCTACCCGTAGGAATACCGAAAGGGGAAGCCACGCCGCTCCACTTGGCGGGCTGGACGCCGGTTTTCAAACTGCCGCGTCTCGCCGAGAAGTTGGGACTGAAGCATCTTTGGCTCAAGGATGAGTCGCGCAACCCGTCCGCTTCGTTCAAGGACCGCGCCTCCGCTATTCTGGTAGCGCGCGCGCAGGAAATCAAGGCCGAGATCGTGGTGACCGCTTCCACGGGGAACGCAGGCGCGGCGCTGGCCTGCATGGCCGCCGCGGTGGGACAGAAAGCCGTCATCTTCGCGCCCAAGTCCGCTCCGCCCGCCAAGGTGGCGCAACTGCTCATCTTTGGTGCGAAGGTCATTCTCGTGGACGGGACCTACGATGACGCCTTCGATCTCGCCGTCAAAGCCGCGGACGAATTTGGCTGGTACTGCCGCAACACGGGCTACAATCCCTTCACCGCCGAGGGCAAGAAAACTGCCGCCTTCGAGATCTGGGAATGGTGGATCGAGGCCCATCGCGACTGGCACAAGAAGGACAGTCCGCTCGACAACCATACCCCGCTGTCTATCTTCGTTTCGGTGGGCGACGGCAATATTATTTCCGGCATCCACAAGGGATTCAAGGACTTGCTCAAACTCGGTTGGATTCCCAACCTGCCGCGCATCATCGGTGTGCAGGCCGAGGGTTCCGCCGCCATCGCCAATGCGTTTCATTCTGGGACCGAGGAAATTGTCCCCGTTTCCGCAACCACCCTCGCCGACAGCATTTCCGTTGACCTGCCGCGGGATGGCGTGCGCGCTGTCCGTGCCGCGCAGGAGACAGGCGGGACGTACATCACCGTCTCGGACGATGAGATCATCCAGTCCATTGCGGAACTCGGACGGATGGGCGTCTTTGCCGAACCGGCTGGGGCCACCGCGTACGCGGGTCTGGTCCGCGCGGCAGGCTCGGGCGTGGTCGGAAGCGAAGATCCCGTCCTGGTGATGAATACCGGAAGCGGCCTCAAAGACGTCCGCGCGGCGATGAAGGCAGTCGTCGAGGCTCCCATTATCGAACCCACGCTGGAGGCTGTAAAGAAAATTTTATGAGCGAACGCTGGACTCCTGCAACGCGTTACTTTGTGATCGTGCTGGTATTGGCCTTCATGGTATTTGTCGGCTGGCAGATACGCGAGATTTTCGCGCCCCTCATCACTGCCGGGCTGATCGCATATATCTTTTACCCGTTTGTAGAAATGCTTCGCCGCCGTTTCAAATTGCGGCAGGGAGTAGCCTCGCGCATCGTCTTTTTCATCAGCCTGGCGTTGATGATCGCCGTGCCGGTTTCGCTCGCGCCCACGCTGGTGCGCGAGATGGATGTGGTCGTCAATGATCTCCTGCAAACTCTGGATGAGGTTGAGTTGTTACTGGCGAAACCCATTGTGATCGCCAACCTGCAACTGCACCTAAATAACCTGATCCCTGACATGCGCAATTCGTTGACGGCCCTGCTGGAGTTCCTGCCCGAAGATGCGCTCCTGTTGCTTGAATCCACCTCGCGCGGCACGCTCTGGTTTCTGGTCATCGTGGTCAGCGTTTACTATTTCATGACCGATTGGGACAAAATGCGCGACTGGGCTGTCAGCCTCGCGCCCGCCGATTATCGGCATGACATCTGGCGTTTGTATTGGCAGATCAAGGCCGTATGGATGGGTTACCTGCGCGGGCAACTGACTTTGATGACCATTGTTGCAATCGTCTTTGGCATCATCTGGAGCATCATCGGACTGCCGGGCGCGCTCCTGCTTGGAATCCTGGCGGGCTTGTTCAGCCTCATCCCGGATGTTGGTCCTTTTGCCGCCACCGCGCTTGCGCTCATCGTTGCCCTGTTGGAAGGCTCCACCTGGCTTCCTGTCAACAATTTCATCTTTGCGCTCATCGTTGCGGGTTTGTACGTGGTGCTCATCAACATTAAGAATATCTGGCTCCGTCCGCTCATCTATGGCCGAAGCGTCCACATGCACGAAGGCATCGTTTTTGTGTCCATCATTGCCGCGGTCATTTTTACCGGCATCATCGGCGCGTTCATTGTGGTGCCGGTGCTGGCCTCGCTGGGTGTCATCGGACGTTACATCCATGCCCGGCTTCTCGGTCAACCTGCTTTTGTGGACGAAGAACCCGCATCTCTATCCGACGCCGCGCCTGCCTTGGTCTCCCAAACCAAATCCGCCCCGCGGCGGACTCCTGCTCGAAAAACAGCCAAAAAACGATAGGGTTCTTGAATTAAACCTTTGTGGTGAAAAAAGAAACACTCTCTGAACCAAACCTGAACCGCGACCCGTTACCATCATCCTATGAAGATCACCTACTCGATTATTGCCCCCATCTACAACGAGATTGATAACCTTCCCGAACTCTATCGCCGCGTCCGCGAAGTGATGGACGCTTCCGGCCAACCCTGGGAACTCATCCTCGTGGACGATGGCTCGACCGACGGCTCCACCGAAAGAATCCGCGAACTCGCCAAGGCCGATAAAAACGTTCGTCCCGTCATCTTTGCGCGCAACTTTGGTCACCAACCGGCCATCACCGCCGGCTGGGACTATGCGCGCGGCGACGCGGTCATCATCATCGACGCGGATTTGCAGGATCCGCCAGAAGTCATCCTCGATTTGGCGGCAAAATGGAGAGAGGGATATGAAGTGGTCTACGCGGTGCGCGCCGAGCGCGAAGGTGAAACCTGGTTCAAGAAGTTCACCGCGGCCATGTTCTACCGTCTCATCCACTGGATCACGGACGTCAAAATCCCCGTCGATACCGGCGATTTCCGCCTGATGGATCGCAAAGTGGTGGATGTGCTCAAGCAGATGAAGGAACGTCACCGCTTCCCGCGCGGCATGTCCGCCTGGGTGGGGTTCAAGCAGATCGGCGTGGAGTACAAACGCGCCGCCCGCACTGCTGGCGTGACCAAATATCCCTTCCGCAAGATGTTCAAACTGGCTGTCAATGCCATCACGGGCTTTTCGTATTTCCCCTTGCAGGTGGCA
Organism: Anaerolineales bacterium; assembly: GCA_041918465.1. Classification (GTDB taxonomy): domain Bacteria; phylum Chloroflexota; class Anaerolineae; order Anaerolineales; family Villigracilaceae; genus Denitrolinea. Next base: position 650 of record JAYRVQ010000369.1, on the reverse strand, counting down.
ACTTTCTTCGGGTTTGTGTCTGCGGGTATCTCCATTCTTGCCATTCCGGTGGTGGCTATCCTGCGTTTAGCTGGTTCCCACTTCTTTGAGGGACAAACCACCACCTTGATTTCCGTTCTGTTCCTCGGCGGCGTGCAATTGATCTCACTTGGCATCCTTGGGGAGTACGTTGGCAGGCTGTATGACGAAGCCAAGGGCAGGCCGCTCTATATTGTCCGAGAAGCGCCGGAAGATAAGTGATCAGTCGCCGGCGACCAGTCATCAGTCGTTGAACGTTTATGTTCAACGACTATTTTTTCAAACTATTACATTTTCATGAATCTTTCCTTTCTCAAAGACCGTTCTTTTCTCCGCGAAGTGTGGACCATCGCACTTCCCATTTCATTCCAGCAACTCATCAACGCCTCTCTCAATATGATCGACGTGGTCATGGTGGGGCAGTTGGGCGAGACTGCCATAGCGGCTTTGGGGTTATCCAACCAGGTCTTCTTCGTTCTCATCATCATCCTGTTTGGTCTCACGAGCGGCATGGCAATCTTCACCGCCCAATTTTGGGGCAAAAAAGAGATCGAACCCATTCGCAAAGTACTGGGCATCAGCATTATTTTTTCGTCAGGGATCGCGTTGCTCTTCACCCTCGCGGCGACTCT
>JAYRVQ010000368.1:0-4091 GCA_041918465.1 Anaerolineales bacterium | reverse complement strand
GCGGCTACATCGGGACGATGGAAGCGGTCTCGCGCGGCGCGTCCGAGGCGGGCGGACATGTTATCGGCGTGACCTGCGAAGATATCGAGCAGTGGCGCAAGGTCAGCGCGAACCGCTGGGTGAAGGAAGAAATCCGCAGGAAAACGCTCATGGAACGGTTGCAGGTCCTTGTCGAGGAGTGCGATGCGGCAATTGCCCTGCCCGGCGGTCCCGGCACACTCACCGAAATCTCGTTGATGTGGAATTTGATGATCGTGGAGTCCCGTCACCGAATCCCGCTCATCCTGGTCGGGGACGGCTGGCAGTCCGTTTTCGGTCAGGTCTTTGACAAACTAGGAACCTACACATCCGAAAACCAGCGCAACCTGCTACAATTCGCGCCGGATGTGGAAACTGCTGTAAAAATGTTGGAAAGTTAGCAAGTTGGAAGGTTTGAACGTTCAAACCTTCCAACCTGGAAACCTAAACCCAAGAGGAAAAATGGCTGAAGAAAAACTCCCCACCCGCGCTGAGAATTTCGCGGAATGGTACAACCAACTTGTATTGAAAGCGGAACTCGCCGATTACGCCCCCGTTCGCGGCTGTATGGTCGTGCGTCCTTATGGCTGGGCGCTGTGGGAAAACATCACCGCCGCGCTCGACCGAAGGTTCAAAGAGACGGGACACGTCAACGCCCAATTCCCCACGCTTATTCCCATGTCGTTCTTTGAAAAGGAAAAGGCGCACGTGGAAGGCTTCGCGCCTGAACTGGCTGTCGTCACCCACGGAGGTGGCGAATTACTGGAAGAGCCTCTGGCTGTTCGCCCCACGTCTGAGACGATCATCGGGCACATGTATTCCAAGTGGATCAAATCGTGGCGCGACCTGCCCGTGCTGATCAACGTCTGGGGCAGTGTGATGCGCTGGGAATTGCGCACGAAACTCTTCCTGCGCACCGCCGAGTTCTACTGGCAGGAAGGCCACACCGCGCACGCGTCCGCTGAGGAAGCCAAGGAAGAAATGTATCGGATGCTCGACGTATACACCGACTTCGCGGTCAACGAGGCCGCGCTCCCCGTCCTCAAAGGCTACAAGAGCGAGACGGAACGTTTCGCGGGCGCACAGGTTACCACTTCCATCGAAGGCATGATGCAGGATAAACGCGCCCTGCAATCGGGTACATCACACTATTTCGGAACCAACTTCGCCAAGGCGTTCGAGATTCAGTTCCTCGACAAGAACAACGTGCTCCAATTCGCCGAGACCACCTCGTGGGGACTCTCAACCCGCATCATCGGCGCCATCATCATGACACACGGCGACGACCAGGGACTGATCCTGCCTCCCCGCCTCGCGCCCATCCAGGCTGTCATCCTGCCCATCTTCAAGAACGATGCGGAGAAAGTCAAGGTGATGGAAGTGGCGGACCTCGTCTTCGCGGAACTCAAGGCGGCGGGAATCCGCGTCAAAGTGGATGACCGCGACAACGTCAGTACGGGATTCAAGTTCAACGATTGGGAAATGCGCGGCGTCCCCCTCCGCATCGAGATTGGACCCAAGGATGTAGACAAAGGCTCGGTCGCGCTGGCCCGCCGCGACGTCCCAGGAAGAGACGGCAAGTCCTTCGTCCCCCAAACGGGTCTCGCGTCGACTGTCAGCGGGATGCTCGTCGAGATTCAGTCCGCGTTGCTGAAACGCGCCACCGAATTCCGCGACGCAAACATCCACGAGCCCAAGGATTACGAGCATCTCAAATCCATCGTGGCAGACGGTTGGGCGTACGCGTGGTGGTGCGAGAGCAAGGAATGCGAGGCCAAGGTCAAGGAAGACACCAAGGCCACCACCCGCAACATCCCACTCGATCAAGCCGAAGGCAATGAAACGTGTGTTGTCTGCGGCAAACCCGCGAAGAAAAAAGTGTATTTCGCACGAGCGTATTAAAGTGTCAGTGTTCCAGTGTCAGGTGTCAGGTCAACACGACAACACCTGACACTTGGAACCTGAAACCTGACACCGACAACCATGCCCGCCATTGATTTAGCCCGCCTGAAAAAACAAGCCGCGGCGCTGGCCGACTTCTTCGACCAGCCTGGTGACTTTGTCCGCGCGTTGCATGACACACTGGATTTCTACGTCAACCGAAGCCTGCGCGAAGTGGACGCGGTCGCGCCCGCCTCTGTGCTCAAAACCTACCGCACGCCCCCCGTCATTCTAAAACACATCGAAACTGAACTCGCGGCGTTGGCCGCGGAGAAACCGATTCAGGCACTCGATCTCGCTGATCGTCTGTGGGACGAAGGCTGGCTGGAGACGCGCCTGCTGGCCGCCTCCCTGCTGGGACGGATCCCGCCGCGCGAAGAACGCCTGCTCCCCCGCCTCACCGCGTGGACTTTGCAGGTGCGCGACCCGTCCGTGCGCGCCGCGTTGCTGACAACCAGCCTCGCGCGCCTTCGACAGGAAACGCCCGAACGATTTCTCCTGCTCGTCAGTGAATGGTTGAATCCCGAACGCCAGCGCATGTGGCCGAATGGGATTCAAGCCCTTTTGCCACTCATTCAGGATCCCAACTTCCACAACCTGCCTCCTGTCTTCGAAATGCTGACGGGTGTCGTTGAAGCCGCGCCTGGCGTTCTCCAAAGTGATTTCGTGGACTTGTTCCAATCCCTTCATAAAGCCTCACCTACAGAGACGGTCTATTTTCTACGGCAAGTGATCGCGAACTCTTCCGGGCCGATGACTGCCACCACTTTTCGGCGCATATCCTCGTCACTGCCTCCCGAACTCTCGGACGCAATTCGAGATTTGGTAAAACGACAGCGAACCTGATAATTTCTTTTCCCAAAAGGAGTTTCCCATGCCTATCCTTTCCACCCTGCTTGGCGCGTCCCTGCTCATCTGGGGACGCAAACTATTCTGGCTGTTCATCGCCGCGGCAGGATTCCTGACAGGCTGGCAGATCGCGCAGTCCATAACCCAAAATGAACTGGTTGGCATCATCATCGGCATCGTGCTCGCCATCATTGGTGCGTTGCTCGCGATGTTCCTCAAGACCATCGCCATCGGCGTGGCTGGATTCCTGATGGGCGGATCGGTTCTGCTCGGACTGGCAGGCTGGTTCGGCCTCGATCAGGGCATCCTCGCCTGGATCGTCTACCTCGTTGGCGGCATCGGCGGCGCGATCCTGATCGGCATGTTTTTCGATTGGGTGGTCATCATCCTTTCTTCGCTAGGCGGCGCGGCGCTAATCGTCAACGCGTTCACGCTGGATGGCATTGTCCGCGTACTGGCGTTCCTGACCCTGTTCATTCTCGGCATCGTGATACAGTCCAGCGGTATTAAGAAGAAAGACAGAAAACAGTCGTAACTGAGAAGCCAGGTCTCTTGAAGAAACCTGGCTTCTGTTTCTGGAGGAACCATGCTCAAACAGCGGACTTTCTGGCACGACACAGTGGACATGCCCTCGGACGAAAACCCCTCGCCTCTTCCTGACCGTGTGGCGGTCGCTATCATCGGGAGCGGCTACACGGGACTGAGCGCCGCGTACACCCTTGCGAAGCGCGGCGTCAGTGTTGCCATCCTTGAAGCAGAGACCATCGGCTGGGGCGCGAGTTCGCGCAACGGCGGCATGGTGTTGACGGGACTCAAACTCCCGATGCAGACCGTCATCCAGCGCTACGGCCGCGATTTGGCAAAGCGTCTCTTCCAATGCTCACTCGATTCGATAGATACCGTCGAGCAGATCGTGAAAGAGGAAAACATTGACTGCGGCTTTGCGCGGACAGGTCACCTGCTGGCGGCCAACAAGCCGAAACATTTCGACGCGCTCAAAGATGAAGTGGAATTCATGGCGAAGGAGTTCAAACACAACGTGAGACTCGTCCCGCCGAGCGAACTCCAAAGCGAGATCGGGTCGCGCGTCTATCACGGCGCGCTGGTGGACGAGGTCAGCGCGGGGGTGAATCCTGCGCAATTCGTTGCGGGGTTGGCGCGAGCGGCGGAAAGAGCGGGAGCGAGTCTCCACGCGCGGGCGAGGGTTACCAATCTGACCCATAGTCCTGAGCGGAGGGCTTTGCCCGCAGTCGAAGGACGGAAGGGAACGCGGTTCATCGTCG
>JAYRVQ010000367.1:0-3237 GCA_041918465.1 Anaerolineales bacterium | reverse complement strand
GCCCTCTGGCTGGCGTTCTTCACCATCTTCTACAACCTCGCTGAGGGAGTGATCTCCGTCTATTTCGGCGCGCAGGATGAAGCCCTGACCCTCTTCGGCTTCGGCATCGACTCGTTCATCGAAGTGCTGTCGGGGATTGGCATCCTCGCCATGGTGATTCGCATCCGACGAAACCCCGACGCGTCTCGCTCGACCTTTGAGCGGGCCGCCCTGCGAGTGACGGGTACTTCCTTCTACCTCCTCGCCGCGGGGTTGGCCGTCACCGCCATTTTCAATCTCTTCACCGCCCACAAGCCCGAAACCACCCTGCCGGGACTGGTCATCTCGCTGGTGTCCATCGCGATCATGTGGGCGCTGGTGACGGGCAAACGCAAAGTCGGACGCGCACTCGATTCCGCTCCCATCCTTGCAGACGCGAACTGCACAATGGTCTGCATCTACATGTCGGTGGTCCTGCTGGCCTCCAGCCTGATCTATCAACTGACAGGTTTCGGTTTTGTGGACAGTCTCGGCGCGGTCGGCTTGATCTACTTTTCGATCAACGAGGGGAAAGAGTCATTCGAAAAAGCAAACAGCCTGACGGATATCTGTTGCGATGATGATGATTACAAAGAGTGAAAAGCGGCCTCCCTAAAAATAAAACAGGCCAGTGGAAAATTCCACTGGCCTGTGTGTTTACAGTCCTGCCCTCGACAACAGTCTCTCGATCCCATTCGCCGTGATCTGGTGATGATGCGACTTCACGCGCTCGAACAGCGGACGCGCATGCGGACGTGACCACTCCGTCGCGATCAACGCGCGGAAGACGGGCAGGATGTACAACATGCGCCCGATCTTCTCCGCGTAGGCTTCCACGCGCGGCAGGATGGCCTCGTATCCGCTGGCGATGCAAGTGGAATAGAAGAATGAGTAATGCGCGGCGTCGTTCCACTTCGGGAGGTTGAGCGCCTCCTCGAGATGGGTGCAATCGTCCGCGGGGATGGAGGCGGGGAGTCCCTGCAGGAAGGATTTGACCTGGTCGCTGAACCAGTTTTCCGTCTGCGCCCGCGTCGGACGCGTCCCGTGCAGGTAGGCGTCCAGAACAGTCTTCATCTCATCATACAATTTCGATTGGGGCTCGCGCCAGCCGTCGGGCATCCCGGGCTCGTACACCCAGCGGCGCACATCCACTTTTTCGAAGATCTCGGGCTGTTCCGCCTTCATAAAATCGAGGAACGTTTCGGTTGTGATGGATTGGAAGCGGAAACGCTTCATATACTTTTGGATGAAGGCATCAAAACGCGCCCGCCCCACCGCGCGCTCGCACTCCTGCAAAAAGAAACAGCCCTTGTAATAGGGGATGCGGAAGGCCCCGTCTGCTTCCTCCTTTTCGGTATTTTTGAGGCAGGTATGCGGCGAGTCCATGCCAAGGCGTTGCATGGCTGTCATTAGTTCGCGCTCATGAAAGACCGAGTTCAAGTCGTTGAAATCCTTCCCCTCCAGCAATTCAGTAATGCGAATCTCGGCGTACGTTGTCCAGCCCTCGTTCAGCCAGAAATCCTGCCAGGTGGCGTTGGTCACCAGGTTCCCCGTCCAGGCGTGCGCGAGTTCGTGCGTGATCAAATACGTCTGTCCGCGCGTTCCGAGAATCGAAGTGGGAGTCAAAAACGTCAGGCGCGGGTTTTCCATCCCACCGAACGGGAACGACGGCGGAAGCACCAGCAGGTCGTAGCGTCCCCACAAATATGGGCCGAGCAATTTTTCGGCCTTCTCAATTTTTATCTCATTCTCCGCGAACTCCCATGCCGCGGCATCAAGGATCTGCGGCTCGGCATAGATGCCCGTGCGCGGACCCAGCGCGCGGAATTCCAGATGACCCGCCGCCAGCGCGAACAGATAGGACGGGATGGGCTGGGGCATACGGAAGACGAAATGCCCGCTTCCTTCCCGACCCTCCACCTGTTCCGCCGCCATGACGGCGATCAGCCCTTTGGGCACTTCCATCTCCGCCGCAAACGTGAACCGCACCGACGGCGTATCCTGACAGGGGAAAACACTGCGCGCGTGGATGTTCTGGCACTGGCTGTACAAAAAGGGATATTCCCCGCCCAGCGTCTGCGCGGCGCTGAGCCATTGTAAAGCAGTCGCATCGGGCGAGGTGCGGAAGGCCAAAGTGAAGGATGAATCGCCGTCCAGACCTTTCAAGTGCAGGCGCGAACCCAGAGGTCCGTTATGGGTGTCGAAGTCCCACGTCAACGCGCGGCCATTGGCATGCGCACTTTGCAGATCGATCTTGTGCGTATCCAAAAACAGCGGCCCGCGGCGCGGCGCGTCCAGGCGATACGTGGCTTCGATCTCTAGAATGCGGGCCTCGAAATCTGCCCGAATGTGAAAGTCAATATGCTGAATCCGTCCCTGTGAGAGATCGGCGTACGAAGTAGGATCGTGAACGGTCATGGTTGATGCTCCAGTGCGCGCAGTCTAATTCCAAGCCTATTTTACCGCGTTGATGAAATCTGCGAACAACCCGTAGGCAGTTTCATCGGGGCCGCCTTTCAGTCCGGGACGCTCGGAGACCGTCACTGAATAATCGGGCAGAACGTCCGTGCGGAAGGTCAAGCCTGTAGAGGAACCCATCATCCCATACAACGGCGAGGAGGCTTCTACCAATTCCGGAACGACGCGCGCTTTGACGGATTCCCCGTTCCGCGCTGCGGACGCGACCAACTTCCAACGCTTCCCATCCGCTTTGGCCTGCTTCACCATCTCGGGCGTGATCTCACGGATGCCCTTCCTGTCCACCTGCTGGGGTTTAAGCGGACAATCCATCAGAACGGTTGCCAGCGCGGCCACCTTGATGGACGCGTCCCAGCCGTCCACATCGCCCGATGGATCGGTCTCTGCAATGCCAATGGACTGGCAGTATTTCACAGCCTCATTGAAAGTCTCGCCATCTTCCATGCGCGAAAGGATGATATTCGTGGTGGCGTTGATAATGCCCTTGAACGAAAGCAACTCCGCGGCTGGGAAAGCCTCGCGAAAAGTGGAGAACAATGGCGTCCCTCCCAACACGGTAGACTCGTGTCGGAACACTTTCCCCTTCGACTTGGCGAGCGCGGTCAATTCCCGATAGCCATGCACCACCGTCCCCTTATTTGCGGTGCTGACGTGCATCCCCGCGTTCAACGCGGCGCGCACGTGCTCGATGGCGGGTTGTCCCGTCTCGTAGTTGACGGGAGAATTCTCAAACATGAAGTC
>JAYRVQ010000366.1:0-3314 GCA_041918465.1 Anaerolineales bacterium | reverse complement strand
CAAACCCGAAGATTTGGCCTCGCCCGAGGCGTTCGCGCGGGACCCGAAACTGGTCTGGGATTGGTACGCGATGCGCCGCGAGAAAGTCCGCAACGTGGAGCCGAACGCGGGTCACTTCGCGCTGGCGGAGATGGGACAGCGCGTCCCGAAATTTACGCTCATCACCCAGAATGTGGACGGCTTGCATCGAAAAGCGGGAAGCAAGAATGTTCTCGAATTGCACGGGAATATTCAACGCGTCCGCTGTTCGGAGTGTGGGATGTTTGCCGAAACATGGGAAGAGGATGAGGATGTACCGCGTTGCGCGGGGTGCGAGGGAATGCTCAGGCCAGATGTGGTCTGGTTTGGCGAGGCCCTCCCGAGGTCCGAATTGGAAGCGGCGGTGGAGGCGGCGCGCGGTTGTCAGGTGTTCCTGTCCATTGGCACATCGGGACTCGTTCAGCCCGCGGCGGCGCTTCCGTTCGCGGCGCACAACAAAGGAGCGGTCGTCGTCGAGGTCAATCTCGAACCGACGCCGCTCACAGAGAAGGCAGATTTTTTCTTGCAGGGAAAATCAGGCGAGGTGTTGCCGGAATTGGTGAAGGCGGTGTGGAGTTAGTAATCCACATAGGCGAAATATTTAAAAATGTGCATCCCGGCAGGGTAGAGATTCCAGCCATCGTTGGTTGATTCGAGGAAGGTGACTCGCGTTTCCAGTTGATGTTGCCCTTCGGGCCAGTATTTGACGAGGATGGAAAATGAACGACAGGAACCTTCATTATCAGCGCGCTCATAATCCTGTACCGCTATGTTTTCATCCTGGACTACAGTTTCATTCAAAACGAATTCAACTTTCATTTGGGTGATGTTGTCAAGAAGAGTGTTTCGATCCACGGCGCACCAGCCGTAGTGCCACAAGTTCGACAAGTCCGCGCTGATATTCAATTCGTAGATGTAAATATCACCTGGCATGTTGATGTCTGGCTGGAATGGTTTGATGCTGGCGCGATTTTGAAGAGTCCGAATATTTCCCGAAGCATCGGCTTGCTGCGCTTCTTCACCTGTGCCAAGAGTGGGGGATTGGGTCGGTTTGATCCAGGCGTGTTGTGTGGCTGTCATGTCTTGTGAACTGAGCGTGGACACCCGCGTTGGCACCTCGTACGTCGGTGCGGCGAAGGGAGTTCCAACCAGCGGACCATTATGTAGGAATTGGAAGATGAGGACGAAAACCACAATGCAAGCGATGACGGTAATCCCGCCAATTACCAGCCACAACGTTCGGTCGCTTTTTGGACCTGTGGTTGGTTGCTCAATGATGGGTATTGTCTCCGCCGAATCAAGGATGATGGGCGTGTTGTCGCCGATGTCGGTGGGTTCCTGGGAGGTCATTTCAAAGGGTTTGTCGTCAGGGTCGTTAAACATAAAATATTCCTCCTCACGCATCCCAATCACTAAACCGTTCCGCGAGATTCGTGATCCGCTCGCGCATCACTACGGCCAGAATACCAAGCGCCAGCAGGATGATTCCCGTGATGCCGATGATAATGACCAGAGAGAGGTCTTTGAGCGCGTTGTAGAGGATCGTCAAGGTCGCCAGGACAACAATTGCAATTGGGGCGATGATGAGACTGCGCGAACGGACAACGATTCCATAAACCAGCATGGCAAGGAATTGGAAGAGCAATAGGAAGAAATATTTCAACTCTCCTGTATCCACCATCTGAATATAGGATGTGCCAAGCAGGACGAGTTGCGAGACGATGCCCATGAGGAAGGCCGCGTTTTTTTGTCCAGCGCGTCGAAGCAAATAGTGTTGGAATAGGCCGAGGATGGCCGCGCCGACTGAAAAGAATTGAGGTTCATCCACTTTTAATTCATTCAGGATGACAAAGTAGGAAACCAGATAAAAGCCGTTGGCGGGGAATCCAAGCCAGATGTTTTTGCGGGCGAACGCCTCCGCCGCGTAGAATGTGGCAGTTATGGCGATCGGGATGGATTTCTCCAGCCCACCCGTCTGGGAAGGCGCGAGGAGGGCGACGAATGTACCGAGGCCGAGTCCGCTGAAGAGCAGGGTCGAGTCCCAGCCTTTGGCTTTGTCCGCGCGTCGGAGCAGGAATCCCGTCGCGTAGTAGAGCGTGGCGACCGCGATCTGGGGGAAGATCCATTCGTCCACCTTCATTGCCATCATGCCGAAGAAAACTGTCAGTGCAAAGGCCAGCGTTGAGGCATACCCAAAGAGCGGATTTTTGTGCAGCCAGGCATAGACCCCAAAGAAGAGAGTGTAAACTCCGAAGCAAGCCGCCGTGCCGGGCAAGTTAAGTTCCGATGTGACGAAGATTGCGCTCAAGAAGGCGATCATTGCGGCGATGATCTTAACAGGAAGTTCCAGTTTTCTCGATTGCAGGGTGAGTTTGAAGATGACATCACAAGTGAACCAGAGCAGACTGATACTGAACATGACAAGGGACCAATCGAGCTTCATGAATTCCTCCTGTAATTGGAGGAACGCGATGCTCAGGGTTGCCTCTGCAAAGATTTCCAGCCAGCCATTCTTGTGCGCGTACATCTCAATGATAAAAAGCGCCGCGATAACCAGAGCGTACCAACCGCTCGCAGGTTCACTAATACCCAGCAACATCTCGTTAGACAGCCCTAAGACGGAGACCAGCCCGCCCAACGACAGTCCGCTGGCGATGAGCATGGAACCCCAGGGTTTAGTCCCTTCGCGGCGGGCAAGGAGGAAGCCTGCCGCGTAATAGATAACGGAGAGAGCGGTCAGTGGGAGGAGCCACCCTTCGTGTTCGAAATGATTTAGCGCGAAGACAATCGCAATGGCGGCGGAGGCCGTGGCGAGATAGCCAATGAGCGGTTGTTTGTAGCGCAGGGCGTAGGCCGCGGACAAAAGCGTGCTGACTCCAAAAACGAGCGAAGACCTGCCGCTATCCTCTTCGATTAACGCGATCAGAATATTTAATCCAGCGAGGAAAGTCCCCAGCAAGACAGGCGGCCAATTCCACGAGCGTTGGAAAGAGAATGAGCCTTTGAAGAACAATTCAGGGACAAGCAGTAGTATGCTCGCGCCGAGCAGTTGATAAGCGATATTGATATCCCACAGCCTCGGCAGACTGAAGAGCAAGAAGTACGCGCCGAGACTGGCCAGCAGGGCGATGAGCCAGACATACCAGCGCGGACGCAGAACATTGATGATGGTGTACGCGATGCCCGTAGAAAGGAAGGCGGCGAATCCGTACCACGCATCTTCGACTAGTCCCCAGGTTACAGCCACACAAAACAACGGCAGAGACCACGTCAATAGCGGATAGTGATACTTGGTT
>JAYRVQ010000365.1:0-1865 GCA_041918465.1 Anaerolineales bacterium | reverse complement strand
TCGCTGAAACGCCTCGCCGATTTCGTGCGCGGCGACCGCGCCGTATCCCAGCGCCATGCTGATGCCCTCCCCGAAGATGGGATCCGCACCGACCGCGTCGCCCGCCAGCAAAACGCGCGGCACCGACATTTCCGCCCGCGGATCGAACCAGCGGATGGGGTGTCCCTTCAGTTCGAATTCGCCCAAATCGAATCCGTGACGGGACATCTCCTCCGCCAAAGCATCTTTCAACGATGCCTTTCGTTCATCGGGATGGATGTTGGTGTCGTAGATTCCCCAACAGCGCATGGGCTGTCCGTTGATTTGGGTGGGGAAGTCCCAGGTGTAGCCTTCGATGCCAGAGGGGACGCAGAAGAAATCGAAGAAGGCGGCCTGCCCCCTCCCTTGCCCTCCCCCATTTTCAAAGAAAATGGGGGAGGGTTGGGCGGGGGTCAGAATCTCCAGCACCCGCGCGGTGTGGACGGGGTCGCGCGGCAAAATACAGCGCCGCGTCACGCCATTCGAGCCGTCCGCGCCGACAATGACTTGTGCGCGGAATTCACCTGTGTCGGTGACCACTGTCACGCCCGCGTCATCGGGACGGACATCTTTTACCGTTACCTGCTCTCTTATCTCTATTCCCTGCTCTCTAACTTTTCCCGCCAACCACGCGTCGAATTCGTTGCGGCGGATGACGCGCAGGATGTGACGTTTCGGGTTGCGGATGGACAGTCCGCGGCCCTCGAAATCAAAATGCGCGGCGGACGCGTCCGCATGTGGGACCTCGTTCACGTCCAGGCCGAGGCGCTGGAGGATGGTCTCCGCGTCCACGACCAGTCCGCCCGCGCAAAGTTTGGGGCGTGGATGACGCGCCTTGTCCAGGATCAGGACGCGGGGAGTCAGATGCGGAAAGTCCCGCGCGAGGTGGAGCGCGGTGGAGAGTCCGGCGGGTCCCGCACCAAGGATTAGAATGTCGTGATTCTGCATGGGCGCAATTTAACCACAGAACATGGGCGGCGTACCATCCACTTTTGGCTGTATAATTTTTATACCGTACCTTTTTCAGAAGGCAGAAAGCGCAATTTGTGACCATGGGTATTATACAAATTCCTGAGCGAGATGGATGAAGGGACGATGGCATGACACGTAAAATTCTTGCGGGTGTATTGATCGGTCTGAGTTCCATCCTGCTGATCCTGAGCGTGATCGGGATCGGCGCGGCGTGGGTCTACAACGAACCGCTGACGCGTGAATCCACCACTCGCGTGCAGGAAATCGACTCCACGCTGGCGCAGATCCAGACTGACCTGCAGAATGCCAAATTGGAAGTGGAGCGCGCCCTGCGCATCCTCAAATCCGCGGAGCAGGCGCTGGCCTCTCTCACCGAGCGGACCTCTGATGCAACGAGCATCCTCGAGGATGTGACCAGCACGCTGGACGATCAACTCATCCCCGGCTTGAAGACGACGCGGGAAAATATCGGCCAGGTGCGCGAGACGCTGGAGGAACTGCGCACCGCTCTGGAACAGGTCAACTCGCTCCCGTTTGTGGACCTGAACATCCCCGGTGACGAGTTGCTGGCGAGCCTCCTCACCGGCATGGACTCGTTGGATACCGAGATCGCCAATGTGCAGGGACTGGCACAGCGCGCCTCCACTTTTGTGAGCGATACCTCCTACCTGTTGGGCGGGGACTTCAACGAAACCAAACAGAATCTCGAAAACCTGCTGTTGGTGCTGACGGATTACGATAGCCACATCACAGGCTGGCGCGCCCAGGCGGGGATGGTAATCAAGTCCCTGCCCGGATGGATCGACCGCGCTTCGGTCATCCTGACCATCTTTCTGCTCTGGTTTGGATTCTCCCAGTTTGGGCTGTTCTTGCAT
>JAYRVQ010000364.1:0-2100 GCA_041918465.1 Anaerolineales bacterium | reverse complement strand
CCATGGAAAGATCAGCCTTCTCTGAAACGATAATACCGTTATTGCCGCCCAACTCAAGGATGGTACGGCCAAAGCGGCGCGCAACCGCTTCCGAGACGTGAATACCGACTTCGGTTGAACCGGTGAAGGAGATCAACGGAATGCGCTTATCGTTGAGCATCAGTTCGCCCACGTCGCGACCGGAGCCAATGGCTAGGTTCAAAATCCCGCTCAAGCCATGGTCGGCCAAAACCTTGTTGGCGATATGTGTCACAGCAATGGCAGTCAGCGGGGTATACGAGGAAGGCTTCCAGATAACCGTGTCACCACAAATGGCCGCCAGCGCGGAATTCCACGCCCAGACCGCCACCGGGAAATTGAACGAAGTGACCAGCCCAAGGATCCCCAGCGGATGCCACTGCTCATACATGCGATGGGCGACGCGTTCCGAATGCATGGACAGACCATACAACATGCGCGACTGCCCAACCGCGAAATCGCAGATGTCGATCATCTCCTGCACCTCGCCATGGCCTTCAGCACGGATTTTTCCCATCTCCACCGTCACAAGGTCGCCAAGCGGCTCCTTGAATTCGCGCAAGGCGTCCGCGAGATCACGCACCACTTCGCCACGCTTGGGAGCCGGAACATTCCTCCACGTTAGGAAAGTTTGCTGGGCAGTCGCGGTCACCTTTTCGTATGTCTCAGGCGTGGCCTGAACGACTGTCGCAATCGCCTCGCCCGTGGTCGGATTATATGAAATCAGTTCCTTGCCTTTGGCATCCATCAGCCAGCCATCGGGACCGATACACGCGCCCGCGTTGACGGGTTGAATGTTCAACTTTTCGAGCAGGGTTTTCATGGGATACTCCGTGAGAAATTTTATCGGTTTCTTCAAATTCCAATTCTAGCATGAGTGAGAGTTTTATCTCAATGTGATAATCTTCCTGTTCGTTGACGGAACATTCCGCCCGGATGCGCCGTCTGCAAGAAAAATCCCCCGGAGGAACGTATGAATCGCTTCTTTCTGACCCTCATCCTGCTCGCGTTATTGACGGCCTGCGCGCCCACCCAGGCTCCGCTCCCCAATCTCCCCGTGGACAGCGACGACTCGCCCAACGGCCTGCCGCCCATCTACGCGCCACGCCCCGGCGATGACACCCTCCTGCGCGACAACGTCTACCTCGATTCCACCGATCTGCTGGCCATGGAAAGTTTCCCCGTTCAATTCTCGCTATTGGTTAAAGGCAATCTCCCCACTCCCTGCCACGAACTGCGCGCGGTCTACTACGAACCCGACGCGGACAACAAAATCAAACTCGAAATTTACTCGGTGGCCAAGCTAGATGTCGTCTGTGTGCAGATGCTCCAACCGTTCGAGCAGGGCATCTACCTCGGCAGTTTTCCCAGCGGACATTACACGGTCTGGGTCAACGAGGAAAAGGTGGCGGAGTTCGACTCGTAACCCAGAACCCCGTTTTCTCAGAGAAAACGGGGTTCTATTCTTATATCAAGGCACGATCCTTAAGCTTTTAAAGAAATACTCATATCCCTGCTCAAAATCGCCGCCGCGATCCTTTACCGCAACTTCGTAAAGAATTTCGTAGAATTGATCATCTACAACCAAAAATATCCTTCTGACAAACATCGGAGAAGTGTAATTCTCTGTATCGTTCAATTGGTACTCCAAGACGCCAGCATCATAACCGTCTATCGTGATTTTATAATCACTCAGCAATGTTATCATTCGCTCGTCAGTATAGGCTTGTTTACGATTTTCAAGTTCAGTATCAGGAGTTTGATTCGGTTTTGTGGGCAAAACCAAAATGTTAATTGCCCCAAAGTCATTTAGGGTGCGATACAGATAATCAGGATCAGAAGGCGGAGTAGGCAAGGTGCGAAAACGAGGGTCGCCCAAACCTATAGTCATAAAATCCAGACCTGGCATTTTATCTTCGCTAAAAACCCAGGAACTTGGGTAGTCAAATTCCAAATGAACATTGCTTCCTTCAGGCGCGGTATAGTGGATATATGGAGGCAAAACAGTTGGAGGTTGGGGAGTAGATGTGGTAACAAATGTTGGCAAGCCACATCCACTAAACAGAAATATCGGCAGGCTTG
>JAYRVQ010000363.1:0-4533 GCA_041918465.1 Anaerolineales bacterium | reverse complement strand
GGCGTTTCCATTCTCGGCGAAAGCACGCCCGGCGCGGGCGACTTCAACTGGTCGGCTTCGAAACTGAGGGCGCGGTTACGCAACAACCGCATGGCTCCGGGCTGGGAGTTCGACATCACCGAGGGCAACCGCAACGGCCCGCTGGTGATGGCGGGGAAGAAGAAGTAGCGGGTAGTGTGACGGAATAAAACAGGAGGCGGTCGCAACGATCGCCTCCTGTTTTTGTATCGCAATTTATCTTGTGTCCCAAACGCGCAAAATGAATTTTGCGTTACTTGTACCCAAACACCTTCCCTTCGATATCGCCGATCACCACCCAGCCGTTTTCAATCGCGGGACCCATGCGCGCGGCGGAGACTTGGGTTTTGGATTGCCAGAGCAGGTCGCCCGTCGCCGCGTCCAACGCGAAGAAATCTCCCTGCTGGGTGAGGAAGTAGAGTGTGCCATCTCGCAGGACGGGGACATCGAGCAGGTAGTTGAACGTGCCTTCGGGGATGTCGAATTGCCAGAGCGTTTCGCCCGTGTCCGCGTTCACCGCGAAGACCTGGGTGTTGGCGGAACTGAAATAGACCGCTTCACCCGCGCCGAGGAAGGAGGGAGTCCAGTTGCCTGTATCGAAGCGCCAGCGGAGTTTGCCTGTTTGCGCATCCACGCCGTTCATGAAGTCCTGGTAGGCGACGAAGACGACGGTCTCCTGTGTGGCGTACAATCGTTTGGGGAAACCGTCTTCGGATTCGTAATTCCAGAGGGGGGAACCGTCCGCGAGATTCAAGGCGTAGATGCGGGTGTGACCGCCTTCGTCAATGGGACGCGGGTCGTAGAAGTTGCCGCCGAGGTAGAGCGCGTCGCCGTGGATGGCGGGGGTTTGCAAAATGTAATTGTCAGATTCGAAGACCCAAATCTCTTTTCCCGTTTGCGCGTCGAGCGCGAAGAGTTTGGCGCGACCGTGAACGTCGGGTGTGAGTTCGGGACCGACGAAGGCGGTGGGGACGTAGACGATTCCATCGCTGACCAGCGGTGGGACTTGCATGTTGATTCCCAAATCTTTTTGCCAGATCATTTTGCCGTCCGAAATATCCAGCGCGGCGATGGTCTTGTCTTTGACGCCGACGAAGACGCGCTCGCCGTCGCTGGCGTAGGCGCGTTCCCAGATTCCCTCGGGCGGGGAGAATGCCCATTGTTCAGAACCAGTTTCAAGGTCCAGAGCGAGAAGCGGCGCGGAAGATGGGGCGAGGAGAATCACATCCCCGACGATGAGCGGAGTCTGGTTGATGGCTCCGTCCGTTTGAATCGTCCATGCGAGGGTGAGGTCGGAATCGGGCGCGGGGGAAGGGGATGCGCAGCCGATAAGGAGGAGAAGGATGAGGGGCAGGAGTTTTTTCATCGTGTTTCTGTTGTACCGCACACCTGACTTGAACGCAAGCGACGGAAAAGACGGACGTTGAAAAGACACGAAAAAGAATTAGTTCCCGCGCGGGAAATATCATTCCTTTTTCGTTCCATGGATTCGCTTGCGAAGGATGACATTGCACTGCCTTCTCCATTACCCTAGAGATGGTTTTTACTTTTAAATGAGAACAGGTCATGCCAAAACGACGGGTACTGCTGGTATGTTCGGAACATCTTTTCGGCGAGAGCATGGAGAAGATTTTGCGCGCCGAAGCGGATGTGGAATTGGTCGGACCGTGGGGCTGGGGGGAGGACATCTGCCAGAGAATAACCGAGGCAAACCCCGATGTGGTCCTGATCGCGGACGAGGATTCTCGAAGCGAGGCGGCGGCGACTCTCACATCCGCCATCATGGAGAAGAATCCGAACCTGCCCATCATCCGCGCGGGGTTGACGGAAAACGTCGTCCGCGTTCACTCGACCCATGTGATGCCCGCCAGCGGCGCCGACCTGCTCGAAACCATCCGAAACCTGCCCATTGTGTCTGTGGACAAATCATCTAATGAGAGGAGTGAATGACGATGGTCGAAAACAGAAAGCTTTTCTCCATTCCGAAAAATATTCTGTTTACGCCTTTGCTGGCGATGATATTTGTACTCATCATCACCAGTGTTGCGCTTGCCAAACCGCTGGCTCAAGCGCCCGATGGGGAGTCTCTCTTCACAGAAAAGGGCTGTACCGTCTGTCACACCGTCGGTGACGGCGACCGGGTGGGACCCGACCTTGCGGGCGTAACCGAGCGCCGCACGGAGGAGTGGCTTACCAATTGGTTGACCGCGCCCGACCAGATGCTGACGAGCGACCCAGATGCCCAGGCGATGCTGGCGAAATACAACAACGTCATGCCGAATTTGGGATTGACCCCCGATGAGGTGGCGGCGTTGATTGCCTATCTGGGCGGCGGCGCGACGACGGGCGGCGCGGGGGCGGGACTTCCCGCGGGCGATGCGACGAGCGGCAAGGCGTATTTCGTGGGCGATAAACGCTTCGAGAACGGCGGACCGCAGTGCATGTCCTGCCACAGCGTGGTGGGAATCGGCTCACTCGGCGGCGGTAATTTGGGTCCCGACCTGACGACGAGCGGCTTCGTCCAATCCGATGTGGCGTTTGCCTCATTCATGGGCGCGCCGATCACGCAGACGATGGGTGCGATCTGGGCGAATACGCCGCTCACTCCGCAGGAGCAAGCCGATTTGTACGCGTTCCTGAGCAAGGCGTCTGTGACCCAGCGCGAGCCGAACGCGTTATTGCAAATTGCGATTCTGGCAATTGTCGGCGCGGCGGCGTTGATCGGGCTGGCGCAGGTCTATTGGAGCAAACGCTCGAAGGGCGTGCGCAAGCCGATGATCGAACGGACGCTGGCGGCGAAGAAATAAACACACACTCCCTCATCCCCGACCCTTCCCCCACAGGGGTATGGGTGTACCCTCTCCCTTGGGGTGTGGTTTTGGGTTTGGGCAACAACGGAGGCACCTAACATGAGTTGGATTCAGGATTTGATCAGCCCGCAAGCCCGCCAGTGGGAGGAGTTCTATCGCAACCGTTGGCAGCACGATAACATCGTCCGCAGTACGCATGGCGTGAACTGCACGGGCGGATGTTCGTGGCAGGTCTACGTCAAGGACGGCATCATCACCTGGGAAATGCAGCAGGTGGATTATCCGTTATTGGAGGATGGACTGCCGCCCTATGAGCCGCGCGGATGTCAGCGCGGCATTTCCGCGTCGTGGTACGTCTACAGCCCGATCCGCGTCAAGTATCCGTATGCGCGCGGCGTGCTGCTGGATTTCTGGCGCGAAGCGAAGCAGAAGTACCTTCATCCCGTGGATGCGTACGCTTCCATCATGGAAGATGAGACGAAGCGCAAGCGCATCCAGAAGGCGCGCGGCAAAGGCGGATTCCGCCGCACGAACTGGGACGAAGTGCTGGAGATCGTCGCCGCTTCGATGATCTACACGGCGCGGAAGTATGGTCCCGACCGCGTCTTCGGCTTCTCGCCGATTCCCGCCATGTCGTATCTCTCGTACGGGGCTGGGTCGCGCTTCCTGCAATTGTTCGGCGGCGTGAACATGAGTTTCTACGACTGGTACGCCGACCTGCCGAACGCCTTCCCCGAAATCTGGGGCGACCAGACCGACGTGTGCGAAAGCGCGGACTGGTTCAACAGCAAATACATCGTCTCGATGGGCGCGAACCTGAACATGACGCGCACCCCCGACGTTCACTTCATCTCCGAAGCGCGGCACGAAGGCGCGAAGTTCGTCGTCATCGCGCCAGACTTCTCGCAGGTGGCGAAATATTCCGATTGGTGGATCCCCGTCAAGGCGGGGCAGGATACGGCGATCTGGATGGCGGTCAACCACGTCATCATCAAGGAATATTACACGGATCGCCAGGTCCCGTACTTCATCAATTACTTGAAAGAAAATACCGACATGCCGTTCCTGATCGAGTTGGAGAAGGACGGCGATGGTTACAAGGCGGGACGTTACATCCGCGCCAGCACGGTGAAGCGATATAAAGACGTCGAGAACGGCGATTGGAAATTCCTTGTCCACGATGCGAAGGCGAACGCGCCGCGAATGCCGAAGGGCGCGGTGGGTGACCGCTGGAGCCAGGAAAAGGGCAAGTGGAATATCAAGATGGAAGACGGGTTGGATGATTCTCCCATCGAGCCGACCCTGTCGTTTCTCGGCTCGCAGGATGAGACGGTTAACGTCGCGTTCTACGAGTTCGCCGAAAAAGTCACCGCCATGCGCGGCATCCCCGCAAAGTGGATCGAGACCAGCGAAGGCAAGAAACTCGTCACGACCGTGTTCGACCTGGTTGCGGCGCAGTTCGGCGTGAGCCGCGGACTGCCTGGCGATTACCCGAAGAGTTACGACGAGATCGGCGCGTACACGCCCGCCTGGCAGGAATCCTACACGGGCATCGGGCGCGACACGATCATCCGTCTCGCCCGCGAGTTTGCGTCCAATGCCGAAGCGACCAACGGCAAGTCCATGATCATCATCGGCGCGAGTATCAATCACTGGTACAACAACAATCTCGTATATCGCGCCCCGATCTACGCGCTGATCCTGT
>JAYRVQ010000362.1:0-6728 GCA_041918465.1 Anaerolineales bacterium | reverse complement strand
TGGATTTCGTGATGGAATACCATGCTGTACGCAATAGACATCTACTCCATGTGCAATCTGTTTAGTCATCCCATCTAATTCAAGGTTACGAGAGGATATTTCCACTCCATTAAAACCTGTTTTCGATAATTCAATAATGGATTGAGGTGAGCTACCTACTAACGCAAGCTCATAATTATCTGCTAATGTTGAATCCTTTAACTCCAAGCACCAATTTTCAACATCACTTTTCTTAAATGCATTTATTGAAGATTTAACTTGCACAACTTTAGTGTGATTGGGAAACACCCATTTAATATCTACCTTTTCAGATTCGTGTTTCGGCTCTAAAGAAACCTCAATCCAAATATTGTCACTTTGGAGAGTATCCAAGATGAGAATCATTGCTTGAACTAGATAACCGCGAGTGCCATCACTTCCACCCATAAACAAACCTCCTTTGTAGTTATGTTTTTGGTAGTTTACCACGAAGCTGTCAGACTTCATCTTGCGTTTCGCGATTCAAAAAAATATCTTTCCTGACACCCTTCTGCCACAATTTCATGTAATCCTTCGCACATAAAATGACGGTCATCTTCAGGATGACCGTCATTTTACAACTGCTCACTGCTCACCAAACACCCTCTCCACAAACTCCGTCAGCGAAGCGATCCCCCTCCCCACCGGCTCCACATCCACATACTCGCCCAGCGTGTGCGCGCCACCGCCCGTCGTCACCCCCATCACCAGCGCAGGCAGGCCGCGGCTGAGCGGCACGTTGGCATCCGTCGAACCGCCGATGAGTCCCGGCTCCAATCCCTGCGCGCGCGTACACGCGACCGCCAACTCGATCAGTGGATGACTCGCCGGGATGCTTCCGCCCGGACGCTGTCCGATGGATTCCGCTTCCACACGAACCCCCGGCCTGTTCGCCGTTTCGATCAGCGCGTCCACGCGTGAGACCAGTTCCGCCAAAGCCTGCGGAGACTCGGAGCGCATGTCCAATTCGATGGACGCCTCCGCGGCCAGGGTATTGATCGAAGTCCCGCCTGCGATCTTCCCCACATTGAGCGTGGTACGCGGCAAGACAGGCAACTGCAACGAAGCGATGCGCGTCGTCAACGCCGCCAACTCGTGCACCGCGGATGGGCGTCCGTAATCCGACCAGGCATGCCCGCCCGCCGTCCGCGCAAAAATACGATAGCGTTGCACCCCCACCGCGCGGTGATAGACATGTCCCAGCGCCGCGCCCTCGATGACGAGATACCCCACCACCCCGGAATTGAATTTTTCCACCACGGCTTTCATCCCGAGCAAATTGCCAAGTCCCTCCTCGCACGTGTTCGCCACAAACCAGACATCCCCGCGCGGCTGTATCGTCTGCGCCAGAACGATCAGCGCCGCCACCCCCAGCGAATTGTCACCGATGCCCGGGCCGTGGATCCGCTGTTCGTCCCGCGTGAGGCGTAGATTTGTCCCGCGGGAGAAGACCGTATCGAGATGCGCGGTCACCACCAGCGGCCGCGCTTCGGAGGATTGGTCATCGTTCACTTTCCGCCGTCCATAAACGTTTCCCGCCTCGTCCACATCCACATCCGAAAGTCCCGCTTCCAAAAATTTCGCGCGCACAAATTCCGCGCGCTCCCCCTCCTCAAATGTGGGCGCGGGGATTTGTTGGACGGCCATTGCCAATTCGAGCAGGCGATTCACAATTTCATCTTTCATCTTTAAATTTTTCTCACCATTCCGCGCAACGCATCCAGCCGCGCCTCTGCCAATCCCTGCATCACATCCAGCGGATGGAACGGGCCGGAGCCTTCGATGGCAAGTGAAGCCGAGACGTTTCCATGCAATACACCTTCGAGCGGATCGTAATTCTTGCGATAGCCCGCCAGAAAACCGCCACAGAAGGCATCGCCCACGCCGGTGGGATCCGCGAGACGCGCCGGGTAGGCGGGAATTTCCCAGCGCTGTTTCGAGCCCGCGTCATATAACATCTGGCCGCGCGCTCCGCACTTGATGACCACGTATTCGCATCCGAACTCGCCGATGGCCGCGGCCATCTCCCATGGATCGTGAGTCTGTCCCCAAAACAGGGCGGTGATCTCCTCCAGCGAGGGCAGAAAAGCCGTCAACCCGCGGACAAGGCCGCGCACCTCCCGCAGGAAGGCGGGCGTCATGTAAACGGCAGACGGGTCAAGGGTCAGGGCTCGAACCGCCCCGCGCAGGCTGTCCGCAAATTGCTGGTGCGCGGTCAACTCCAGCGGGCAGAGGTGAAGCGTTCCCGCGTCCAGATAATAGGAAGGAATATCGTGGAGCAGGGGCGAGATGGGATCAGGCTTGGCAGAAGCAGTCTGGGAATCGGAGCGCGGCTGGAAGCCCAGCAAGGCCCTGGGAAACGGCACACCACGCCGCGCAAATTGCGAAACGGGATTGGCGCGGCTGGGTTCGAAGTTTTCAGACCAGGACAGGAAAAAACGTTGTTCGAGAGTGCCGGGATGGATGCGGATGCCTGAAACATCCCAACCGCGTCCTTCCAGATCTTTCAACCACTGACGAGGATAATTCTCTCCCACGCGGCCCACCAGCCCCAGGCGCTTCTCCCACACCCCCAGTCCGCCTGCGGCATAAAGCAAACTCCCGCCGGGCGAATCGACCAGGGGTTGTCCGATTGGCGGGAGCAGGTAATCGCGCGTAAGTTTTCCGACAAGAATGAAGGATGGTTCCATGGATATTTTTGATCGCCATGAGCGCAAACGAAAAAATTCTCCGCGCCCTTCACGGCGAATCGCCTACACCAAAAAAACCTTCTCCGCCGCGCTGGCCTGGGAGGCATCCACCGGCAGGAGAATGGTAAAACGACTTCCTTTGCCTTCCACGCTCTCCGCCCACAAACGCCCACCGTGCATTTCGATCATGGCCTTTGCCACAGAGAGTCCCAGCCCCATCCCGCCATGCTTGCGGGTGAGATGTGATTCCACCTGGTAAAAACGATCGAAAACCCGCGTTAAATCCCGCTCCGGGATGCCGATCCCATCATCCACTACCGACACCCGGACGTAACCGGGCACGGCCTCGGCAGTGACAAAGACATGCCCGCCCTTGTCTGTGAACATGATGGCGTTCCTGACCAGGTGATTCAGCGCGATTGCGATCTTTCCCGCCTCTCCCTCGACCATGAGGCTGGTCGCGCTGGTTTCCGCATGGATCGCCACCCCTTTCCGCCGCGCCTCCTCCTGGAAGGAATCCACCACATCCCGCACGAGACGAGCCATCGAAACCTCGTGTTGCCGGACGCGCGCCGCACCACTCTGAAAATTGTCCACGCTGGCAAGATTCTCCACGATCTCCTTCAGCCGCGTGGCGTTGCGGATGATGAGGTCCAACTGCTCGTGGTATTCCGCGCCCACCAGTTCGCGCAGGAACGTCGCGTGGCCGAGGATCAGCCCAAGCGGTGTCCGCAATTCGTGGGATGTGATGGCAATGAAATCCGATTTGAGACGGTCGAGACTCGCCGTCTCGTCGTGTCCGTGTTCCACCTGTTCCTGCAGATCATGCTCGCGGAGGATGAAGTTTGTCAGCGACGCCAGAGTGACCAGGATCAAAGTGTCTTCCTCAGTATAATGAACATCCCCCGTTTTATTGACAGCTTGGATCACGCCAATGGGACCGCCGCGATGCATCAAAGGCGCCGCCAAAAGGGAGCGGATAGGCAGACCGATCAGGCGGTCCAATTCCTTGTAATGCCGTCTATCATCCTTTGTGTTTTGGATCGTCAGCGGTTCAGCATGACGGAACGTCCAACCGGCCGCGCTCCCCTCGAGCGGCACATGTACCTTGCTCAAAAAGTCACGTTGATCCGGCGGCGCGGCCACAAAAGACAGCACATCGGACATCGAATCGTAACGCAGAACGTACGCCGACTCGCTGGCGGTCAACTCACAGGCCGCGTCCACGATGGCTTGCAGGAGTTGCTCGAATTCCTGCAACTCGCTCAGGTTATAGATCACTTCCAGCAGGCGGTATAGATGATCTGTATTCATGGTTTCTGTCAGCGCAGATTATACTTTAGGTGGTAAGATGTTGCCCGTTCAGGACAACAATTTCATTACAAGCCAATCAAGGAGATTCAGATGCCCAGTAAAAAAGTACGTGTTGCCATTATCGGTGTTGGTAATTGCGCTTCTTCCCTTGTGCAGGGAGTGGAATATTACAAAAACGCCAAAGACAACGAAGCCATCCCCGGCATCATGCATGCGCGCCTGGGCGGCTATCACATCCGCGACATCGAATTTACCATCGGAATAGACATCAACGCCACCAAGGTTGGCAAAGATCTCTCGCAGGCCATCTTTGCCGAGCCGAATAATACCGTCAAATTTGCGAACGTGCCAAATCTGAATGTGCCGGTGGTACGCGGCATGACCCACGACGGCCTCGGCAAGTACCTCTCACAGGTCATCACCAAGGCCCCCGGCCCCACCGCCGACATCGTCAAGCTTCTCAAAGATTCAAAGACTGACGTGGTCATCAACTTCCTGCCCGTCGGCTCCGAGATGGCGACCAAATGGTACGTGGAGCAGGTCATCGAAGCAGGCTGTGCCTTCGTCAACGGCATTCCTGTTTTCATCGCCTCGTCCGAATATTGGAGCAAACGCTTCCGCGACGCGAAACTCCCCATCCTCGGCGACGATATCAAATCGCAGGTCGGCGCGACCATCCTCCACCGCGTCCTCACCACCCTGTTCGTGGACCGCGGCGTCCGTCTCGACCGCACCTACCAGCTCAACTTCGGCGGCAACACCGACTTCCTCAACATGCTCGAACGCGAGCGCCTCGAAAGCAAGAAGATCTCCAAGACCGGTGCGGTCACTTCCATGCTCCCCTACCAGTTGGACGCGGACAATGTCCACGTCGGTCCCTCGGATCACGTCCCCTGGCTGAGCGACCGCAAGTGGTGCTATGTCCGCATGGAAGGCACCACCTTCGGCGACGTGCCCCTGAATCTCGAAGCCAAACTCGAAGTGTGGGACAGCCCCAACTCGGCGGGCGTGATGATAGACGCCGTTCGTTGCGCCAAGATCGCCCTCGACCGCGCCCTGAACGGCCCCATCGTCGGCCCATCCTCCTATTTCTTTAAGACTCCGCCCAAACAATTCCGCGACTCTGTCTGCCGCGAGATGACGGAAGCGTACATCAAGGGCGAGAGCAACGAGTGACCAGTGTTCAGTAATCAGTTTTAAGTGGATGAAAAAATGCGCTTCTTTCTGACATTTAGCCTGCTCGCCGTTTTATTGGCATCCTGCTCCTCTGCCGCGACTCCTGCTCCCACCGTGGACGCGAACGCGGCCATGACCCAGGCCTTCGCCACGGTCAACGCCGCGATGACGGGAACAGCCCAGGCGTCCGCGCCGACCATGCCCCCCGTCCCAACCGCGACGGCCACGCGTAGCGGTCCGCCTCCCGCGCTCCCGCCCGTTTATCAATCCGCTGCGTTGAATCCGCTCGATACGCCGCACACTTACATCGCCGATTCCTGTCAGTACCTCAAAGCCAAATGGGATCCGAACAACGCCGCGCCCGGCACCATCGTAATGGTAGTCATGTTCCACAGCATCGAAAAAGGCGCGGAGTCTTCGTACAACCTGATGCATGTAGGCGCGGGCGATTTTAAGAAACTGATGAAAGGCCTGCATGACATGGGCTTTCAGGCCATTGATACGGAACAACTGGCTGACTTCCTCGATACCAACGCAAAGATCCCCGCGCGCTCGGTGGTACTCATCCAGGATGACCGCCATGCCGCGGAAAACTACAACGACTGGTTCCGTCCTTATTGGAAGGAATGGGGCTGGCCGGTGGTCAACGCGTGGATCAGTTTCGACGACAGCATCCGCGCCAGAATCCTTCAGGAAAATGTTGCGCTGGGCGCGGAAGGACTGGTGGATTACCAGTCGCACGGCACAGTCCACAACATCAACATGACCGACGCGTCCACAGATGAATATATCCGCAGTGAATTCGAAGGTTCAATCAGAGATCTCCAGCAAAACTTTAACAAGACCCCGGTCGGCATCATCTGGCCCGGCGGTGGATTTGGCCTGCGTCCGGTGCAGATCGCGCGAGAATTCGGATATCGGGTTGGGTTCACCACACACCCGCGCGGACCAATCATGTTCAACTGGATTCCCCTGGCAGACGCGAACGATCCCGGCCGACCCGCTTACGTGGCCGAGGGCTATGTGAACGATCCGCGCATGGTGTTGCCGCGCTACTGGCCTTCACAAGTACTGGAAAATCTCGACACTGTTCGCATCATGGGCAACGAAGCCGCGGCCTACGCCGAACAAAACAAGGCCGTTGAATTGGAATATTATGATATCGTCTGCGCGCCAACGCTTGGGCCGATCCCTGCCCTCGCCCCTTAGGCAACTGGCTCTCGCCATTTTTCGGGCATATTACAAGATGGGTGACTGTATTTTCTGCAAAATCGTGGACGGAACCGCCAAAGCGGATGTGATTCTCCGCGACGAACTGGTGACGGTCTTTCGCGACATCCATCCTGCCGCGCCAACCCACATTCTCATTGTCCCGAACCGTCACATTGACTCGGCCAACGCGTTGGAAGAATCTGACGCGGCGCTGGTAGGTCACATGTTCGTGGTCGCGAAACAAATCGCGGCTCAGGAGGGACTCGCCAACGATGGCTATCGTCTCACCGTCAACACCGGCGCACAGGGCGGACAAAC
>JAYRVQ010000361.1:0-7521 GCA_041918465.1 Anaerolineales bacterium | reverse complement strand
TCGCAGTCTCGTCCGCTTCCGCCAGGTCCGCTCGCTGAATGACAGTGACCAGTTTGTCCTGAAACGGGTCCAGCATGCCCTGGTGGGGGAGTGGAGCTACTCCCTGTCCATCCCCACTGCACAGGTTGAAATTGAACTACAACATTTGCTGACGCCCGCCGCCGAAGCGAATTGAGGGTGACCGTGATGTCGGAAGAAAAGCAGATCGTCCAGAAATAGGTAATGTGTGAAGAGCCGCTTGATGACGAGCGGCTCTTTGCTTTTATTGGATTGTCTCTGTTTGTTGGGACTGGCGGGCTGGGGCTGTTACGATTGTCACACAATGCGCATAATTTCGGCACTATGGGGCAATCTGTCCGCATGATATACTCTCGAAGAAACAAAACTCAGAACGTTGATCATCTCCCAAGGAGCCAATTTTATGAAAGACTTTCTCGCGATCTCTGATTATTCCTCTGCCGAAATTGGGGATATGCTCGACCTAGCAGTTAAACTCAAAGAAGAATATTTCAAGAAAGGCAACCAGCCCATCTTTCAGGGCAAGGTGCTGGGCATGATCTTCCAGAAGCCCAGCCTGCGGACGCGCGTCTCGTTCGATATGGCCATGCGTCACTGCGGCGGCGATGCGCTCTATCTCTCCCCGAGCGAGATCGGGCTTGGCAAACGCGAATCCATCGCGGACGTGGCGCGGGTTCTGTCTGGATACGTCCACGCGCTGATGGCGCGCGTCTTTGAGCACGAACATGTGCTCGAACTCGCCAAATGGTCGGGCATCCCCGTTGTCAACGGCCTGAGCGATTACAACCATCCCTGTCAGGGCATGGCCGACGCGCTTACCATCGTGGAAAAATTTGGCAACCGGAAGGGACTCAATGTCACCTTTGTGGGCGACGGGAACAACGTGGCCGTCTCGCTGATGCATGTCTCCGCCAAACTGGGCTGGAACTTCACCCTCGCCAGTCCCGAAGGCTACGATCTGGACCCGAAAGCGGTGGACATCGCAAAGAAGGTCGCCTCCGGGACGGGCTCCAAACTCTCGTTCATCCGGGACCCGCATGCGGCTGTCAAAAACGCACACGTTATCTACACCGACACCTGGACCTCGATGGGTCAGGAGGAGGAAACCGCCAAGCGCGAGAAAGTCTTCCCGCCCTATCAGGTCAACGCCAAACTGGTCTCCGAAGCGGATAAAGACGTAATCGTCATGCACTGCCTGCCCGCGCATCGCAACCACGAGTTGACCGATGAGGTTGCCGACGGCCCACACTCGGTCATCTTCCCACAGGCGCACAACCGCCTCCACGCGCAAAAGGCCATTCTGGCGCGATTGTTTGGAGTAGCGTAAAAGGATGATCAGAGAGCAGATGATTAGAGACTAGTCATCTGCTCTCTGATCTCTAATCTCTGCATTTAGGACTACCAATGAATACCAAAGACTACATTGCTTTAGAAGAACAATATGGCGCGCACAACTACCATCCCCTCGATGTTGTCATCGAAAAGGCGGAAGGTGTTTGGGTCTATGATGTGGACGGGAAAAAATATCTCGATTGCCTGAGCGCGTATTCTGCCGTGAATCAGGGACATGTCCATCCTGAAATCTTGAAGGCCATGCTCGAACAGGCGGGGAAGGTCACGCTCACCTCGCGCGCTTTTCGCAACGATCAGCTGCCTCTTTTCTATAAAGAGTTTTCCGAGATGACCGGCTACGATATGTCCCTGCCGATGAACAGTGGCGCAGAGGCGGTCGAGACTGCCGTCAAACTGGCGCGTAAATGGGCGTATCGAGTCAAGGGTGTGCCGCGCCACCAGGCCGAGATCATCGTCTGCGCGGGCAACTTCCACGGGCGGACCACAACCATCGTCTCATTTTCCACCGAGCCATCCTACCGCGATGACTTCGGTCCTTTCACGCCGGGTTTTGTCACCGTTCCCTATGGCGATCTGGACGCGCTGAAAAAAGCCATCACTCCCAACACCGCCGCGTTTCTGGTTGAACCGATCCAGGGGGAGGGCGGTGTCATCATCCCGCCCGCGGGTTATCTCAAGCAGGCCGCGGACTTGTGCAAACAGAACAACGTTCTCTTCATCGCGGACGAAATTCAAACGGGTCTCGCGCGGACCGGAAAACTGTTCGCCAGCCATCACGAGGATGTCCGCCCGGACGTGGTTGTTGTGGGCAAAGCGCTCTCAGGCGGATTTTATCCCGTCAGTGCGGTGCTGGCAGATAAGTCGATCCTCGGATTGTTCCAGCCGGGCGAGCATGGCTCCACCTTTGGCGGAAATCCGCTGGCCGCGGCTGTTGCCCGCGCCGCGTTGCGCGTGATCCGCGAGGAAAAACTTGCAGAGCGCGCTCACGAATTGGGCACGTACTTTGTCGAGCAGCTGACGGAAATTCCCAGCCCGCACGTCAAGGAAGTGCGCGGCCGCGGACTCTTGATCGGCGTGGAGTTGAAACCCTCCGCTGGCGCCGCGCGTCGCTTCTGCGAGGCGTTGCAGTCCAGGGGGATTCTCGCTAAAGAGACGCACGACAACGTCATCCGCTTTGCTCCTCCGCTGGTGATCGACAAGGCAACCATTGACTGGGCTCTGCCGTCCATCCGTGACGTGTTGAATATGAAGTAGATTCCAGAAACCAGGTTTCTCTGAGAAACCCAGTTTCTCTTGCAAGGAGAAAACTATGAACATTGGCATACCAAAAGAACGCCGTCCGTTCGAGTATCGCGTGGGGCTTTCGCCTGCCGGTGTGGAGATTCTGTCCCAGATGGGCAACCAGGTTTGGGTCGAGCATGAAGCGGGAATCGGGGCCGGGTTTAGCGATCGGGAGTATGAACAGGCCGGGGCGCGTCTCGTCTATTCGGGCGAGGAAGTCTATGGCCGCGCCGATATTTTGCTCAAGGTGGCGCGTCCACTTAAAGAGGAGTTGGGGTGGTTGATGCCGGGTTGCACTTTGGTGGGGGCTTTGCATCTTGCCTCGGCCCGGCAGGATAAACTGGATGTTCTGCTCGAGAAGAAAATTACCGCCATCGCCTACGAACAGATCACGCTCCCAGACGGTTCGAGGCCGGTTTTGCGACCCTTCAGCCAGATGTGCGGTGCTATGGCCGCCTCCATTGCGGCGCGCTGTTTGCAGAATAATTGGGGCGGCAAGGGTATTTTGTTGGGCGGCATGCCCGGCGTTCCGCCTGCCGAGGTTGCGATCCTGGGTGGCGGCGTGGTGGGGACGTATGCCGCGCAGACCCTTCTGGGACTTGGCGCCCACGTGATTGTGCTGGATCGGGATATCTCAGCCCTCCAGCGCATCGCTGACCGTTTCCCGTCTGCATCCACGCTGGTCTCCACGCGGCGGAATATCGAGCGCGTTGCCTCCTTCGTGGATGTGCTGGTTGGGGCTGTGTTGTCGCCGGGAGAACGCACGCCCATGCTTGTCCCGCGCGAGGTTGTCCGCACGATGAAGCCGCGTTCGGTCATTATTGACATTGACATTGATGAAGGCGGCAGTGTTGAAACTGCCCGACCGATGACACACGATCAACCAACCTACGTGGATGAGGGCGTCATTCATTATTGTGTGCCAAACATTCCAAGCGTGGTCGCCCGCACGTGTGTGCACTCGTACGTCAACGCGGTCATTCCATACGTTGTTGAAATGGCCCAGAAAGGCGTCGAGACTGCCATCGCTGAAAATCCTGCCATCGAGGCCGCTGTCAATACGCGCGATGGGAAACCTTTACACATGGGCCGCCTGACCGCCCACAAGGAAGCGGACGATGGACTGGACTAGTCTTTATAAATCTCGTGTTGTCACGCCACAGGAGGCGGTCAAGGCCATCAAATCGGGCAACCGCGTCTTTCTGACCGGTAACGTGTCTGTGCCTCAGACGGTCCTCGCGGCCCTGGTGGAATACGCCCCGAGCCTGACCGATGTGGAGATCACCCAGGTGCTGACGGTTGGCGGCGCTGATTACGTCAGCCCGGACATGGAAGGCCACATGCGGGTCAACTCCATGTTCATCAGCCACAATATCCGCAAGGCTGTGCAGGAAGGCCGCGCAGACTTTACCCCGATCCTGCTCTCGGAGTTCCCGCTTTTATTCAAGCGCGGGTTATTGCCATTGGATGTGGCGCTGATCCAGGTCTCCCCGCCAGATGAGCACGGCTTTTGCAGTCTGGGCGTGGAAGTTGGCCCAACCAAAACTCCTGCCGAAATGGCGAAGGTTATTATCGCGGAAGTCAACGAACGGATGCCGCGCACGCTGGGCGATTCGTTCATTCACATTGGGCGCATCACTCACATTGTGCCGGTGAATTACCCGATTCCCGAGCTATCCATGTCAGAGGAAGGGAATTCGGAGATCGTTGAAAAGATCGCCGGTCACATTGCTGAATTAATTCCCGATGGCGCCACCATGCAGTTGGGAATCGGCGCCATTCCCGATGCCGTGCTGAAATATTTGTATAACAAGAAAGATCTCGGCATTCACACAGAATTATTTTCAGATGGCGTAATCGAACTTGTCAATGCCGGTGTTCTGACAAACGCCCGCAAGACTTTGCACCCCGGCAAGATCGTGGCCGGTTTTCTCATGGGCACCCAGCGCCTGTACGACTGGGTGGATGACAACCCCATGATCGAACTGCACCGCACCGAATACGTCAACGACCCGTTTGTGATCGCGCAAAACGAGCGCATGGTGGCGGTCAACTCAGCCATCGAAGTGGACCTCACCGGGCAGGTCTGTGCAGACAGCATCGGCCCAAAACTCTACAGCGGCGTTGGCGGTCAGTTGGACTTTATTTACGGAGCCTCGCGTGCCAAAGACGGTGTCCCGATCATTGCCCTGCCCAGCACGGTCGTTTTGAAGGATGGCAAGCCATTGAGCAAAATTGTCCCCATGCTCAAACAAGGGGCAGGCGTTGTCACCACCCGCAACCACGTCCGTTATGTGGTCACCGAGTTTGGCGTAGCCGAACTATACGGGAAGACCATCCGCGAGCGCGCCCGGGCGCTCATCCAGATCGCACATCCGGATTTTCGAGATGAACTGACTTATCAGGCGAAGGAATTGCATTACCTGTAACCCGTCTCTCCACAACGCGGCGGCGCCCCGAAAGGGTTGCGTCGCCGCGTATCTTTTATGCAGGCGCAAGTGTTATGTGCAATGATCTCTATATGAGGTATTATCTTTAATATGATCACCAAAAGAAAAGCAAAAATTGTCGCCACCATTGGGCCTGCCAGCGACAGCGAATCTGTGCTGAGGGATTTGATCGCCGCGGGTCTTAACGTGGCCCGTCTCAATTTTTCCCACGGCACCCACGCCGAACACGCCGCCCGTATCCAGGCCATCCGCAAGGTGGCCGCCGAACTCGATACCACCGTCGCCATTTTGCAGGATTTGCAGGGGCCGAAGATCCGCGTCGGAAACCTCGACCAGCCTCTCGTCCTGAAAGAGGCGGAGCGGATCGTTTTCTATGCGGAGGACGATCCGTCCCCTGATGTTTCCGAACAAACGGTCCCGGTCGCGTTCGTTGAATTATTCGAGTCGGTCCGGACCGGTGACCGGCTCCTGCTCGATGATGGTCGTCTCGCGCTGACGGTTGAATCTGCCGAACCCCGCCATCTGACGGCGCGTGTGGATGTGGGTGGCCTGCTCAAGTCACACAAGGGAATCAACCTGCCGGGCATCCGCTTGCGCATCGCGGGTTTCACCGATAAGGATGAAGCCGACCTGGCTTTTGGGCTTGCGCATGGTGTGGACGCGGTCGCGATCTCGTTTGTGCGCTCCGCAGACGATGTGCTCCAGGTTCGAACGGCCATGAAGAAACTCGGCTTCAACGGTGGCGGTAAGCGTGCCCCGCTGGTGATAGCCAAACTGGAGAAGCCCGAGGTTTTTGACGACCTTGACCGCATCCTCGAAGTGGTGGACGGTGTGATGGTGGCGCGCGGCGATTTGGGCGTGGAGATGCCCCCCGAAAAAGTGCCGGTGCTTCAGAAGAAGACCATTCAGGCAGCCAATGCGCGCGCCAAACTGGTCATCACTGCCACGCAGATGTTGGAGTCGATGATCTCCAATCCCTTGCCGACCCGCGCGGAAGTGACGGATGTTGCCAACGCTATTTTTGACGGCACGGATGCGGTCATGTTATCAGCCGAATCGGCTTCGGGACAGTATCCCGTCGAATCGGTTGCCATGATGGCTCGCATCGTAACGGAGGCCGAGTCCCATTTTGTGGAATGGGGGCACACGCGTTCCCTCGAGTCTCTGGGCGACAGCGACGCGGCCTCGATGGCGCGCGCCGCCTACGAGATTGCCCGCGACCGCGATGTGGCCGCCGTCGCCGTCTTCACCATGCAGGGACGTACAGCCTTGTTGGTTTCCAAGTCTCATCCGAATGTTCCCATTCTGGCGTTTACACCGGAAGTAGAAACTTGTCGGCGATTATCTTTCCTTTGGGGGGCGCTCCCGTGCCTCGTGCCGTTTGCGAACTCGATGGAGGAAATGATCCGCCACGTGGAGGCGGCCATGTTACAGAATGGCATGGTCAAGCCTGGTCAGCAGGTGGTATTGGTGTGTGGTTTCCCCGTCGGCGCATTGCGCACGCCAAATATGACTTTATTGCATAAAGTGGGTGAGTAGGTCTAGATCGGCTCCTGCCCGCACCGTGCCGCAGGCACATGTGAGCGGAGCAGGGCTATTTTTCCGTGCTGGCGATCACGAGTCCGGTCCCGATCAGTAATCCCCCGAATAAAAACAGGCGCGTGATCTCCTCGCCGATAAACAGCGCGCCGAGAATTGTCCCGACGACGGGTTGCGCGAAAAACGTCAGCGAGGCGACCGCGGCGGGCAGTTCGGCAAACGCGTAGTTCCAGAGAAACATGGCGATGGCAGTGGAGACAATCCCGAGAAACAGAATCCCGCCAATTACGCCGAGGGTGATTTCCCCGACTCCCTGCGATTGAATCTCCATCCCGCCAAAAATCAAACTGGTGGGGATGCCTCCTGCCAGCATGACCGCGCTGGTGGTGAGCAGGTCGCCCTCCTGTGAGACTTTTCTCACCAAAACGGAATACAGTGCCCAGGTCAGCGCGGCGGCGAGCAGGGACAGGTTACCCCAGAACAGGGAGGGGGAGAGTTCCGCGTTGCGCGGGTCTATCACCGCGACGACTCCCAGTGTCGAGATGATGAGGGCGAACAATCGTCTGCTGGTGGTTTTTTCTCCGAGCAGGAAGGGGGCGAACAGAAGCACAAAGGCGGGGGTGGCGGATGTGACCAGCGCGCCGTTCGAAGCAGTCGAGAGTTTCGTCCCCACGAATTGGAATGCCAGTGAGATCCCATAACCCACAAAGCCGACAAGGAGGATCTGCCGGAATTGTTGCCCGGTTAATTTTACTTTTGGTCGCGCCGCGATGATTATGCCCAGCGCTGTAACGCCTAGCATAAGCCGGGTTGCCAACAACGCGAATGGCGGGATTACTTCCAGCACCACTTTGCTGACCACGTACATTCCGCCCCAAAT
>JAYRVQ010000360.1:0-6047 GCA_041918465.1 Anaerolineales bacterium | reverse complement strand
GATCTGCCCGGGGCGGACGGTCAGATTGACACCGTCCACTGCCCAAAAATCGTTGAATTGTTTACTTAAGTCGTGGGTTTCGATCATTTTAATTTTCTGTTACACGGATTTGCGGGAGGGGAGATGGCGTAGAAAAAGTACAACAGCCGCAATGACGGCCACAACAGCCATGAAGGTCTGATTGG
This sequence comes from Anaerolineales bacterium, assembly GCA_041918465.1. GTDB lineage: Bacteria > Chloroflexota > Anaerolineae > Anaerolineales > Villigracilaceae > Denitrolinea. The sequence continues at coordinate 5,862 of JAYRVQ010000360.1, read as the reverse complement.
CATTGATGCCGCCGATCTGTGCGGCGTCGAGGCGCAGAAAGTCCAACAGGAAGCGCCCCACAGGGTAAGTGATGCAGTAGGCGAGCAGTACGTCGCCTGACTTGAGACGATTCTCGAAACGGCGTGAAATCCAAATCAGGAAGAACATACTGGCGAAGTTCCACAACGACTCATATAAAAAGAGCGGGTGAAAGTATTCGTAATTCTCAAAGCCGCTGACGCGATGACCCGGATCAATATAGAGTTTCCACGGCAGATCGGTGGGAGCGCCGTAGAGTTCCTGATTGAAGTAATTCCCAAACCGTCCAATGGCCTGTCCGAGTGCAACGGAGGGAGCGGCAATATCGGCCCATTCGGCAAAATTCAGTTTGTGCTTGCGGGAATAAAAATAAAGCGCAATCGCGCCGCCGATGACCGCGCCCGGGATGCCTAACCCGCCCCTGCGTAGGTTGATGAGGTCAAGCCAATGGGTCAGATAATAGACAGTGGTGTAGCCCTGTTCAATGGACGAGGGCGGAGGGGTGAAGACGTGCCAAAGCCGCGCCCCGATCACGCCTCCAATAATGAGATATACCAGAAGGTCCCAGACGATTTCGGGATCGTGTCCGCGTCGCTTTACTTCACGGGCGGCCAACCACGCTCCAGCGACCGCACCGAGCATGAGGATGATGCCGTAATAGGCTAACAAGCGCCACGGATCGCCATTGGTGGGAAAAATGTAAATACCGTCAAAGAGGAATCGAATCACTATTAAACTCCTTGGTCAATGGTATCACTGACCCGAATTGCTTCGATGCACAAATTTGCAAACAGGAATCATTCCGTTTCTTTTTGTAGCTTGCGAACACGCGCCTGCGCGCGGACGTAATAAATGCGCTGTAACGCAGTGAAATTGGCGAACAGGGCGATGATCCATACTGCCCAAACCGGCTGGTTGAAGACCAGCAAGGGAGCGAGGACAAGATACCGTTCGACACGTGTCAGAATTCCAACTTTGGCTTCGAAGCCTACCGCTTCGGCGCGCGCCTTGACATAAGAGACCAGCACTGTCCCCGCCGCAGCGGCAAAAGCGACAACGGATGAAAGCCCATCGCCAATGCTCGTGAAATAATAGAGCAGGCCGCCGAGAATGGCAAGTTCGGAATAGCGGTCAGTCACCGAGTCCACAAAGGCGCCCCAGTCGCTGGCGTCGCCGCGCAGGCGCGCCATTGCGCCGTCCAACGCATCAAGCGGTGTCGTGACAAGCATCAGAATACCACCCGTCGTCATCCGTCCGGTGGAGACAAAATACGCGCCAACAAAATTTCCGGCGAGACCCAACAACGTCATTGTGTTGGGCGTCAGGCCGATGCGATTGAAGAACGCGGCCAGCGGATCGATCGCCCATTTAAACCAGACTCTTAAACGGTCGCTAAAGGTCATCTTTTGTGCAGGCACAGATTTCTCCAAAGCAAATCCTTCCGAAGATTTACGACTCTTCATCCATTTCGTCATCGGGATCCACCAACACGTCCCGCTCGCGACCACCGCCCTGCGACTCGCCGACGATTCCCATCTCTTCAAGTTGATCGAGCAGACGCGCGGCGCGGGGATATCCGATCCGCAGACGACGCTGAAGCAGGGATGCGGAAGCCCGCTGTGTCTGCCGGACGATGGAGATGGCTTGCTCGACCAGACCATCATCCTCGCCTGCGCCCGGTTCCGTTAATAATTTCTCCCACGGAGGCTGTTCCTCCGAGTAGGTTGTCTCTTTCTGCCAGTGGCCGATAAGACGCTCGATCTCCTGATCGGTGACGAGAACGCCCTGTGCGCGGATGGGACTGCCAACCTCGGGATTGAGGAAGAGCATATCGCCGCGGCCGAGCAGGGTCTCTGCGCCGCCCGTATCGAGGATGACGCGCGAGTCCACGCCCGACGCCATCGAAAACGAAATGCGCGCAGGGAAGTTGGCCTTGATCAGTCCCGTCACCACATCTGTGGACGGACGCTGGGTGGCGACCACAAGATGGATGCCGGTGGCGCGCGCCATCTGCGCGAGGCGGACGAGGTTATGTTCGGTCACGTCGGGCGCAGACATCATCAGGTCGGCCAGTTCATCAATAATGACAACGATGCGCGGCAGGGGAGTCACACCGTCCTTGCGGCGCGCCAGTTTGCGATTGTACGAATTCAGGTCGCGCGCGCGCGCTGATTCGAGCAGGCGGTAGCGATGTTCCATTTCCACCACCACCCATCGTAGAACACCGAGAATGCGCTGAATGTCAGTCTCCACTTTGCCAAAAAGATGAGGCAGGCCGTTGAAGCGGAGCAATTCCACCATCTTCGAGTCGATCATCACCAGGCGCAAATCCTCGGGCGCGTTGTTCATGGCAAGACAAGCCGCGATGGACGTGATGCAAACCGATTTGCCCGAACCCGTCGCGCCCGCGATCAGCAGGTGCGGCATACGCGATAGGTCCGCGACGAGGGGTTGTCCCGACACATCACGGCCGAGGGCAATCGCCAGCGGCGAGTTGGCTTTGTAAAATGATTCCGTTTCCAGAATGGGACGCAGGCGCACCATCGATGTACGCAGGTTCGGCACTTCGATACCAACATAAGGCTTCCCCGGCACGGGCGCTTCGATGCGCAATCGCTCGGCAGAAAGCGCGAGTGTCAAATCTTTTTCGAGGGCGGCAATCTGCGCCACACGGACTTTCATTTGTTGCGCGTCATCTTCGTTGGAGCCGGGCTTTTTGATAAAGCCGGGCTGGATCGCGAACTGCGTCACTGCCGGGCCGACGCGATAGCCGATCACCTGTGCGGGGATTCCAAATTCGGACAGGGTCTTCATTATGAGTCCCGCTGTCTGATTGATCGTTCGCTCGTCTGGACGGGAGGATTGTTCGCCGGGAAAAAGATTCAGCGGCGGCAGACGTTCTGCGCGCGGCTGGGGTTTGACGGGTTTCTCGTCTTTCGTCTCCTGCGGACGGAGGGAAGTGCGAAACTCCGGAGGCAACGGCTGGGACCGTTTGCGCGGGGCGCGAGGCTTGGAAGCCGGTTTGGGATGTTCCTCGTCTGTCGCTGATGGCGAAGCGAGCATGGGTTCTGTCTCTGCAATGTGAAGCAAACGAGTTTCAACCAACGCCCAAACATTGAAGACTCCCAGCATGAAAAACAGCCAGAGAGCCACAAGCAAAACCACACCCCAGGTTGGCCCCGCGAGCGTGGTGAAGAAACGCGCCAGCCCCCATCCGACGCGGCCACCGTCCATGCCCAATTCCGCGCGGGCGAGATCATAGCCTCCGATAACGGCGAACAGGCCCAACGTCAGGAAGGAGGCGAGTTCAAAGGAGATGATCCAGCCGAAAGAGGCAGGCCGGTCGTCCCGCCGCAGGAGGAAAATCCCGCCGAGAATAAAAGCGAGAATCAGGAGGTAACTCCCCCATCCAAGCCAGAGTTTGAGAAATACCGCCCAGGGCGTAAGCAGGATACCGCCAGTGATCTCCCATAACGCCATGAGCGACATGGCCGCGAGCGCCAGCAGGGTTACGCCGCCAACGTCTCGCAGGAACCGGCCAAAGTGCGCGTTGAAAAGTGTCAGACGGTCAAGCCAGTCATTTTTTGGAGGTTGTTGGGAGGCGCGCGGTTGGGATGGCATGAGTTAGTTGTTCTGGTGCTCGAGGCGCAAACTCAACCCCATGCGCTGATGGGCAGCATCCACGTGCAGGACGCGCACGTCGAGGCGCTGTCCTTCGCGGAGGAAATCTTTTATGGCACCGCCTTCTTGAATGGGTATTTCGGAGGAATGGATGAGACCTTCAACACCCACATCGAGGCGGGCGAACGCGCCATAGGATAAAACCGCGGTGACTGTGGCTGGAACCACTTGATCAACGCTAAAATCCTGTTCGATGGAAAGCCAGGGATTGGGAAGCAGGCGTTTCAGGCTGAGCGCCACGCGGCACCGTTCGGCCGCAATGTCCATCACAAGCACTTCCACGGCCTGTCCCAGGCTGACAATGTGGCCGGGATGCGTTACCCGTCCCCACGAAAGTTCGGAAATGTGAATGAGACCTTCGACACCGCCAAGGTCCACGAACACGCCGAAGTCTGTAATGTTGGTCACCAGGCCGGTCACTTTTTGACCGGGTTGCAGACTGCCAAAGATCTTGGAGCGTTTTCCAGGTTCGGCCTGCGCGGCTCGTTCCGAGAAGACCACCCGCCCATCCTCGGGAACGCACTCGATCACCTTAAGACTGAGCAAACGTCCCAGATAAGCCCCGAGCGCTTTATCGCGGTCCGCGGGTTCACTGCCAGCCAGTTCCACCAAATGAGAGAACGGGACAAATCCGAACAGCCCGTTGCCTTCCACCAGCAAGCCGCCCCGGTTAAAACCGGTAACGGTCAACGAGACGATTTCATCGCCATGGAATAATTGCTGGATATGCGGCCAGTCGGCGGACGGCTTATCCTGCACCTCAACCCGTTTCTCCGCCCGCTCGGTCGATCTCTCGACGTTTCGGCTGTGTTCCGCGCCAGCAATGATCGGCCGCGGCGGGACAGACGTGCTGTGCCGTTCCTCCTCTGCCAGGACTGAGTTCCACCAACCATCATCAACCGGGGTAGGCGGTTCTGTAATTTTTTTCTGGAATGTCATACGACCTCCTCTATCTCAATAACTGTTTTTCGGATTCCATATCAAGGATTGCCCGGGCAACGGCTTCCACCGCGACCCGTTGTTTACGATACAAGTCCGCTTCTGACATGGCAAGACGGGATGCCACTTCGCGTACTTTGCGCCCTTCGATGAATTTCATTTCAAGGATGTTGAACAAAATCCACTCGCTGGTAAAGCGACGTTCCCCCTCCGGCTTGACCTGATCCACGGCTTTGCGGAGCAGGGCGCGCAGGGCATTGGCAGAATTGCCTTCATATTCATCAGCCAATTCCTGTACCACCTGTAATTTGATTAGCGGGCTTTGCGTCAGTTTCGGCCCACCCCAATAATGCGTGAGCGCGTCCTTGACCCAATTGGCAAGGTCCGATTCGGGCGGGAGTTCCTCGGCCAGCAGGTTGACGCGGCTGTCGTAACGGCTAAAGGCGCGCAGGCGCTGGAGCATATCCACTCTGGGTTGCAGGTCTTCGAGGGAACGGAAAAGTTGTTGTTGCAGTTGACGGTCTTCGAGGGCCAGGCCGGCGCGTTCCGCCAACAGCCAGAGCGCGTCGCGTTGATCTGCGTCCAACGATTGGTCCGAGTGACGCGCTACGCCCAACAGTCCCAACAGATTTAGGAGTTCATCGGGATCCATGTCGCCGCGTTTACGCTGGCGGATGGGTAAAATCCAGAAATGCCCCCAGGTGAATTCGTGACGTTCACTGCCATTGCCATTTTCCTGCTCCGCTACCTGCAAGGCATCAGAGAGATTCTCCTGTTCCAGCATATTGCGATTGCCGGCCATGACAATGAGAGAAAGTTCTTCGCCATCCAGTGCGGCGACAAATGCAGAAGGTGATTGCATATGGTCGCGCACAGCGGCCAGCACGCTTTCCAAAAATTGTTGCAGGTCGCCGCGCGTCAACAGGCGTTCTTCAATGTTTTGTAGAAGCGTCAACTCGGTGCGATCCCGTCCAAAGAAGAGCAAGCGCTCCCAAAGCGGCGCGGCCAGCGTGATGGTATGTTCGCGCAAAAGTACACCCGCCACCACCGAGCGCGGGACAAAGGCATTGTATTCCGTGCCAAAGAGCGTGCCGCCGCGGCGGACGACAGTCATCACACCAAGCGCCGCGGAAGCAGTGACAGGTCCGCGCATGATCCATTTAAAGAGACGACTCTTTACCACGCGGTCCGGCCAGGAGACGCCAAAAAAAGCCACCGCATAG
>JAYRVQ010000359.1:0-3058 GCA_041918465.1 Anaerolineales bacterium | reverse complement strand
TTATGTACGGATAACTCTTTTTATTACTGACTGAGAATCGCATTACTCACCTCTTCCATACCTTAAACTCCTTCAAACTCGACCCTCCCAAAAACTCGCGCACAATCGAATTCGCGGGAATAAGACTCGCGTCCACGGGCAGGAACCATTCGAGGAAGGCCAGCAGTCTTTTGGCTTCGATGAATTCGGGCGTACCATGGGGGACTTGCCGCAACAGCGGCTCGGCCAGCGGCCTGAGCGCGGAAAGTTCATACACCAGCGCGGAGTTGAACATCACGTCGCAGTTTTCCTGGTACGGGAAAATATAACGCTTCTCGCCGCGGCGCACCGCCTCCCAACGCGAGATCGTCTGCGCGGCAGAGTAGCCGCGTTCGCGCGCGTCGCGCACGATGCGGCGGATCAGGCGCGTGTCGGTGGTGGAGACGCGGTTGTGTCGGTCGAGGTTGACCTGCGTCAGCGCGGAGACATACACCTTAAACGCGCGCCCAGCCAGAGGTCTGGGAATGAGGCGGGGGTTGAGTCCGTGGATGCCCTCGAGGATGAGTACCTGTCCCTTGTGGAGTTGGACGATGTCCCCCGCTTCGCGCATCCCCGACTTGAAATTGTAGCGCGGTAAACGGACTTTTTCCCCGCTGACAAGTTGATCGAGGTGTTCGGCGAGCAATGTTAAATCGAGCGCGTCGATGGATTCGTAATCGGGCTTGCCGTCCTTGCCGACGGGCGTTTTGTCCCGGTCGATGAAATAGTTGTCCAGTTCGAGCGGATAGGGCGAGATGCCGTTGGCGAGCAGTTGCACGCTGAGGCGGCGCGAGAAAGTGGTCTTGCCCGAGGAGGACGGCCCGGCGATGAGCACGATGCTGGATTCGCGTTCGGCGATCTGCGCGGCGATCTGCGAAAGGTGACGCTCGTGCATGGCCTCCGAGACAAGCACGATCTCCTCAGTACGTCCGGCTTCGATGGCATCATCCAGCGCGCCGACATTTTCGATGCCGAGGCGCGTCAACCAGTCGCCATATTGACGGAACGCGGCCAGAAGTTTTGGGTAATCACCCATCGGCTCGAGTTGTGTGGGCGCGTGACGACGCGGAAAATGTAACGTGAAGCCGCCGCTGATGAGGTCGAGATCGAACCACTTGAGATAACCCGTGGACGGAACCATGTAGCCATGCAGATAATCCATGCGGTCTTTAAGGGTGTAAAGCGTGAGATAGGGTTTCTGGCGATGTGTGAGCAGGCGCACCTTGTCGTTGAATTTTAATTTCTTGAAATATTGGATGGCTTCATCGAGTGGGATTTCCCTGCGCTCGAAGGGATGGTCGGCCTGGACGAGTCCGCGCATGTGGGCGACCAGCGCGTCGAGCTCGGACTGGGACAGTGGGCCGCGTCCCGCCACCTGACAAAAATATCCGCCCGACGAGATGGAATGGTCAATCGTCAACTTGCCTTTTGGATACAACTCCGCGAAAGCCATCTCGAGCAGGAAGATGAGTGAGCGGCGATAGATACGCGCACCGTCGGCCGAGTCCATCGTGACGGGGTGGACGTTGCTCTCCATCCCGATGGGAAAGGTCAACTCGTGCAGTTCGTTGTTGACAATGGCCGCGACGATGGGCGCGTCAAAATCGTTTTTCACCGCTTCGAGGAATTCCCCCACCCTCGCCCCGCGCGGACCTGTCAATGCGCGTCCATCGGGCAGGTGGAGTTGAACTGTGGGAGAGGAGGAAGTGAGTTGGAATTGTTTATTGTTCATAGTGGCTAATGGGACGCTGAGAACGCGGATTGACACGGAAAACGCGGAGAGTTATTTCTGTTTCCAGGTTTCGGTTGATTTTCGATCACTGTCAAAAACTTTTCATCGAAATCGTGGCTGGGGCCAAAATTGAGAAGAAGGCCGACTTCGATCCAAACCCAGGATAGACAATCTTGAAAACGCGTGCAATATTTTGTCGGTGATTTCCTTATGTTTCAAATCCTGCGGCTCGGTGGTTTTCGATTCCACGAAACCATCCTTCACATTTTGGGGAGATAAAATATTTCCGCGTCCATCTGCATTTATCCGTGTTTTCCGCGTCCGAATTATTTCAAACGCATCAACAACGCCTCCGGCTTGCCCGCGAACATTTCCAGCGAAATTTCTTTATTCGTCAACGCAAGTAGGGTTTCAGTGAACACTTTGTTGACAGGCGTCTGGATTCCGGCCCTCTCCCCCGCGCGGACGATCGCGCCGTGCAGATAGTCCACTTCAGATTTGCCGCGGCCAGAGTGAAGATCAATGTGGAAGGAGGGCATTTTTGCGCCGCGTCCGCTTCCCGCCGCGCGGCCGAGAAGCGGTTTCGACAGCCATAGCGGAAGTCTCGCCGCGAACGCCAGCATGCGAACGGGAGTTTTCGGCAGGTTCACCACTTCGATATTCTGCGCCTTCATCACAGCAAGACATTCGCGCAACACTTCGATTTCCAATTTATAGAGTCGCTTGTCCGCAAAGACCTGTGCGGCGGACAAATTAAGAATCGCTGAAGCAGGGTTCGCGATGAGATTGGTGAGCATCTTCGACCATTTCATGGCGGCCGCGTCCGCGAATAGTTCCGCATTGAGAAAGGCCGCGTTGAAAGCCGAGACAAGTTTGGCGGATAGCAGATGCCCGTCCGCGATGCCGATGCCGCGCAGTTTCTCCAGTACGATATCGCCCGCCGCGCGCCGTCCGATTGCTGAGGTGACCGTCCCAGTGATGACCTTCTCCACGCCGAGAGCAGCGGAGATCGCGGACTCGTTATCCACGCCATTGGACAGGCACAGTACAGGCGGAAGTTTTTCAGCGAAAGGCTTCATGCCTTCCAACGCGGCAAGAGTATCGAAGGATTTCAGCGCGAAGATGGCAACATCGAACGGCCAAAATTTCAACGCGTCTTCGAGCGAACCGGCAATGACAAAAGAAGACGGTTGAAGTAAAAACGCATCTTTCGTCTTTCTTCTTTCATCAATTGTCAGGTCGAGACGCAGTCCGCGCTGGCGAAGTTCATCGGCCACAGTGGGCTGTTCCACGAAGACGACTCGGTTT
>JAYRVQ010000358.1:0-2626 GCA_041918465.1 Anaerolineales bacterium | reverse complement strand
GTGGAAGTCTCGGCGCGCAAGTTTGCCATCCTGTATGCAGAGGATGGCTACATGGTGCACACGAACAATTACCTGAACGAGACGATGAAAATGATCGAGAAAGACCCCGAGGAATTGATCTCCTCACGCGTGCGTTATTTCCGTGCCCTGCGCCTGGTGAAACAGGAGGAGAGCCACACGATCAAGTCGTTGCAATCCATTCAGCGCGATCACGTCAACTTCTCGAACTCCATCTGCAACCATGCCATTGATATCAAAGACCCGCTCGACCGCGAGAAGACCATTAACTCACTGATCATTGACCTGACGGCGCGTGAGATGCACATTGCCTGGGGCAACCCGTGTAAGAATCCATATCATACATATCACCTGGACGCGTGACCGTTTTCGAAAAAAAGCAGAGCGGATTCCACAGTTTTTGTGGAATCCGCTCTGTGCATTAAACCGCCGGGCGGAGATCAATCGCGGTAGAGATTGTGGGTCTGGATGTAGTCGTAGACTGCCTGTGGCAGGAAATAGCGATAATTCAGTCCCTCGATAATGCGGCGGCGGATCTCGCGCGAGGAGATTTGAAGCAGGGGCGCGTCTACAAAATGGATCTTTTCCCTGGCCCCTGGCAGGACAGCCTCCAGCGTGGTAAGTTGGATGGATTCGCCCGGGCGGCGCATCACACCAATTTCGCGGCAGTCCGCCAGCAGGTCCGCGGGACGATGCCAGGTGGTCAGTCCACCCAGTGAGTCACTGCCGATCAGCAGGATGAGATCCTTGCCCGGGTATTGCTCTTTGAGAATGTCCAGCGTGTCCACCGTGTATTGCGGCGCGGGGCGCTCGAATTCTATGGTGCAAATTTCGAAGTTCCTCTCATTTGCAATTGCCAGTTGAACCATCTCCAGCCGGTGTGGAATGGGGGCGATGGAATTGCCGATCTTGTGGGGCGAACGCGGAGTGATCACCCACAGAAGACGATCCAGGCGCAATTGCGTGCGCGACTCGCTGGCAAGGATAAGATGACCCAGGTGTGGTGGGTCGAATGTCCCACCAAAAAGACCAATCCGTTCGGACATGGCCAAAGTATATCCCATCTTTGTTTTCATAATCGGAGTCGATTCGGTATAATCAAACCATGGACACAAAATCCCGTTACGAAGAACTCGTCCGTGAGTTGAATTTTCACTCCAATCTTTACCATGTGCAGGACGCGCCACGCATCAGCGACGCGGAGTACGACAAACTCTACAACGAACTCAAGCGGATCGAGTCCGCGCATCCCGACTGGATCACATCCGACTCGCCCTCGCAACGCGCGGGACCCGGGCCTGCCGACCGTTTCGACAAGGTTCGCCACCCCGCGCCGATCCTGAGTCTCGCGAACGCGTTCGGCGCCGAAGACGCACGCGCCTGGCTGGAACGCATCACCAAAATTGACGACCGCGTGGAAAAAGCGAAGTTCATCGTCGAGCCGAAGATTGACGGGTTGTCCGTTGTCCTGCATTACCGCGACGGTTTGTTTTTGCAAGGCGCGACGCGCGGCGATGGGGAAGTGGGGGAAGACATCACCAGCAATTTGCGGACAGTGCGCGCGATCCCGCTTCGTATCCCTGTTTTCCAATCTACCACTTTACCAATTCCAAAATATCTGGTCGTCCGCGGCGAAGCCTTCATTCCCAACAAGGAATTTGAAGAACTCAATCGAAAACTCGAAGAGGCAGGGGAGAAAACCTATCTCAATCCGCGTAACACCGCGGCAGGATCATTGCGCCAACTCGATCCCGCGTTGACGGCCTCGCGTCCAATCACGTTGTTGGTGTATCAGATTGTCTATTCCGAGGGCGGGACTGTCCCGACTTCTCAGTGGGAAATTTTGGAGTATCTCAAAGCGCTCGGTTTCCCCGTCACAGACGTGGCGCGGCGCTTCGACAATCTCGAAGACGCGATAGCCTACACCGAAACCTGGGACAAACGCCGCGATGAACTTCCCTACGAAGCGGACGGCATGGTCATCAAAATTGACGATCTGACTCTCGCGGCGGAACTGGGTTTCGTGGGCAAAGATCCGCGCGGTGCTATCGCGTTCAAGTTCCCCGCGCGCGAAGTGACGACGACTCTGGAAGACATCGGCGTCGCCGTCGGGCGGACGGGCGTGTTGACTCCGTACGCGATGCTGAAAGCCGTCGAGATCGGCGGCGTGACCGTGGAACGCGCCACCCTGCACAACTTCGACTACATCTCCGAGAAAGACATCCGCGTGGGCGACCGCGTGCTGGTGAAACGCGCGGGCGAGGTGATTCCCTACATCATCGGCCCCGTGGTGGACGCGCGCACCGGCAAGGAAAAAACCTACCAGCCGCCGAGCGTCTGTCCCGCCTGCGGACAGGCCGTGGAGCATTTCGAGGGCGAGGTGGCGTGGTATTGCGTCAACGCCGCGTGTCCCGCACAACTCGTCCGCAACGTGGAACATTTCGTCTCACGCGGTGCGATGGACATCGTCGGCATGGGGACGAAGATCGTCGAGAAGTTGATCGAGGCAGGCAAGGTGGGCGATGTGGCGGATATCTTCACCCTGACTCGCGAAAACATCCTCGACTCGGTCACGAAGAAAGATCGCAAGACCGAAAAGGAACCGCCT
>JAYRVQ010000357.1:0-3386 GCA_041918465.1 Anaerolineales bacterium | reverse complement strand
AGCGGAATGGGAGAAGGCAGCGCGAGGCGACGATAAACGTATGTTTCCGTGGGGAGATTCCCGCGACAATACATATGCTAACTACAATCTCGGCGATACAACCAAAGTTGGCAATTATGAAAAAGGTGTAAGCCCTTACGGAATATACGATTTGATGGGGAATGTTTGGGAATGGGTTGCTGATTATTACTCGGAAACATATTATTCCGAATCCGAATTCTCAAATCCACTAGGACCGGCAGGTGGAATCTTTCGTGTAATTCGTGGTGGATCATGGGACAGCCATGATGCGCTAGGTTATACGTGGATCCGCTCTAACCGCGCGCCACTGTATGGATATTCCTCGGTGGGTTTCCGTTGTGCCCAATCTGCAGAGTCCGTAACTAACATAGTCCCTGTGCCAACAGAAGAAACGTGTCAAAATCCTGTTTACACTGTTCAAGCAGGCGATACTCTTTCTAAAATCGCAAAAGATTACAACATTTCGATAGAAGCGATCAGAACCTACAATAAACTGCCAAACGATGTTTTGACCGTTGGTATGCAACTCACTATTCCACTCTGTGGAAGTGGAGAAATTCCAACGCCTGCCTCTCCCGGCGAGGAAATCACAGACGAAAAAGGTGTGACCATGCTACTCGTTCCCGAAGGCGAATTCATGATGGGAAGCGAGAAAGGGGAAAAAGACGCACAGCAGGTTCATCAGGTGTATCTTGATGCTTTTTACATGGACAAGTTTGAAGTCACCAACGCGCTCTACCGAATTTGCGTGAGTGTAGGCGTCTGTGCCCCACCGCTTTACGATAGTTCTCTCACCAAAACAAGTTACTACGGAAACTCACGGTTTGATAACCACCCTGTCATCTATGTGGATTGGAATCAAGCGCAAGAGTATTGCGAATGGCGTGGAGCAAGACTGCCAACCGAAGCGGAATGGGAAAAAGCCGCACGCGGCATTGATGGGAGAACCTATCCCTGGGGTGAGGATATTGATTGCAACCGAGCCAATTATTCGGTCGGTGGGGATGGTTGCATCGGGGACACAACAGAAGTGGGGAGTTACGAAACTGGCGTGAGTCCATACGGGATCCATGATCTGGCTGGGAATGCCCTGGAATGGGTGTCAGATTGGTATTCGGCTTCCTACTATCTGATCTCGCCCTTGGATAATCCGCTGGGGCCGGGCAGTGGAGAAACGCGAGTGACACGAGGCGGTTCATTCTATTATGAAGCCCGTGAAGTTACATCTTATTTTCGCGCAGGGAACGCTCCTTTCAATCCGTATTTTGTGATTGGCTTCCGTTGTGCCCGTTCAGCAAAATAATTCATTGGAGTTCACAATATGCCCACCCTCCTCCTCTCCATCCCCGGACAACCTTCGCGCGAAATCAAACTCGAGCGTGGACCATATCGCATCGGACGCGACGCGGATAACGATATCGTGCTGGATAGCGCGGTCGTCTCGCGCAAGCATGGACTGCTGGAATTGCGCGGCGAAGACTGGGTCTATACCGACCTCAACAGCCGCAACGGTTCGCTCGTGGATGGGGAACGCGTCCACGAGGTGACATTGCGGAACGGAATGCGCCTGCAACTCGGCAGGCACTCGCGTATGAACGTCGGGATCGTGTTTCAGGTTGGGGAAGCCGTCCAAAAACGGGAGCAGGCCAAAGTCCCGGCTGAGGCGGTGGTTGAGACGTTCGTCGCGCCGCAGGAGTCCACGACCGGTTTGGTTGAGTTGGGCTCCGTCCTCCCGAAAAGTCCGAAACCGCTCACGCTTGGGCGCGGCTCCGAATCTGATATTCATTTGCCCTCGCCGTCTGTCTCGCGGCGACACGCGGTTCTGCATCCCGCGAAACCTGAATGGACGCTGGTGGATTTGAACAGCACCAACGGGACGTTTGTAAATGGGGAGCGCCTGGGTGGGCCGACTACGATGAAGGCAGGCGATACCATCCAGATCGGTCCGTTTCGACTCGCTTATGAGGGACAGGGCGTTGTTAAGGTTTTCGCCGCGGCGCGCGGACTTCGGTTGGATGGCCAGTCTTTGAACGTGCTCGTCGGGAAGGGGGCCGGGCGCAAGCGCATCCTCGAGGATGTAAATATCTCGTGCTATCCGCAGGAATTTGTCGCGCTGGTGGGTGGATCGGGCGCGGGTAAGAGCACGTTGATGAAAACTCTGAGTGGACTTCTTCCTCCACAAGGCCGGGTGTTGGTGGAGGGCGAAGACCTGTATCGAAATTATGACGCGTTCCGTTCGCAGATCGGATACGTTCCGCAAGACGACATCCTGCATAAGGAACTCACGGTGGAACAGGCCTTGCGCTATTCCGCCCGCCTGCGCCTGCCGAGCGATATCAGCGATGGCGAAGTGGACAGCCGCATCAACAAAGTTTTGGCACAGGTGGAACTTTCGGGTCAGCGCAATCAGACCATCCACAGCCTGAGCGGTGGGCAACGCAAACGCGCCAGCATCGCCGTCGAACTGTTGGCCGACCCGCCGCTTTTCTTCCTCGACGAACCGACCTCCGGCCTCGACCCCGGGCTGGAACGCAAGATGATGATCATGCTCGGCAAACTGGCCGACAGCGGCAAGACCATCCTGCTCGTCACGCACGCCACAGCCAACATCACCGAATGCGATCAGGTGGCTTTCATGTCACAGGGCAAAATGGTTTACTTCGGTCCGCCCGCCGAAGCCGACCAGTTCTTTGAAGTGGGCGCCAACAATTTTGCCGCCATCTATGACGAGATCAGCGACCCCGAACCGAAAAAGGCTAAAGCCAAAGCCGCGGGATGGGCGGAACGATTCCTGAACTCAAACCTTTACCGGACCTACGTAGCGGATCGTTTCCGGACCTTACGCCTGCCCGGCAAACGGACGGCTGGCGCGGCGTCCCGATCTCCGCGCACGCGCGTCAATCCGCTCTATCAGTTTTTTATCCTGGCCCAACGATACTTCTCCCTGATTCTGCGCGACCGCACCCTGCTCATCATTCTTCTTGCGGTCATGCCGCTTCTGGCGCTCCTGATCCTTGGCATCGCAGAATCAGATTGGTTGACCGGGGCCACCTGGTCGAGCGTTCAACAACAACTTGCGGATAAACTTGCTGCAGGCGAGAAAAGCGCCAATTATTCAGTTGCCATCAATGGACAGAAACTCCTCTTCATCATGGCGTTGACAGGGGTGATGCTTGGCCTGTTCTCCTCCGCGTATGAGATCACCAAGGAGCGGACGGTTTACAGCCGCGAGCGAATGGTGTTCCTGCAACTCCTGCCTTACTGGGCTTCGAAGGTGATTCCCCTGGGAGCGTTCGCGGTGGTGCAAAGTTTTCTGTTCGTGATCGTGATTCGTTCCAAAGTGGACTTCCCTGCGGATGGCGTGT
>JAYRVQ010000356.1:0-2332 GCA_041918465.1 Anaerolineales bacterium | reverse complement strand
TCAAAATAAACTCCGTTCAACTCGTAGAACGCCCATCGCCCCTCTGTGCCCGGGACGAGAGTTGGGCCGGCCAGACAATCGGGATCATAACCAGCCACACACTGGTCCACGGGATCTGGCGCGGGCGTGTTTGTAACATCCGCGATGGGCGTCGGTTCTGGTGTTGGAATGGAAGAAACATTGGCATTGAGGTAATCCAGCGCCTCGTTCATTGTCATACCGACAAATTGCTCTAGCGGGAACCGTTGCAACTCCATCTTGATGTCCGCCCTCAAGGACTCACTTCCCACCGAAGCGAGCCATTCCAATTCCGATTTCAGAGCGTTGACCTGCTCTTCTGTGATCTGCACCATGTCGCCCTTGCCATCCAGCATGGCTTCCAGGCCGGGGACAAATTTTTCCGCCGCCTGCCAAAGTCGCATGATATGCACCGGGTCATTGATGGTGAGCGCTTCAACCTCAATGCTGTGTTTTGAAAACACGGCTTCGTAATATTGTCCAGCCGGGGTGTATTGCAGAATCTCATCCCATGCCCGATCCCAAACATCCACCACATGATCATAACCAAGTGACGCGCTGGCCGGTTTGACTTGACTGGAAAACAGGGAATACAGGATTATCATCCCTGCTACAAGTATTGTCATCAAAAGAAAAGCGTATCGTTTAAATCTCGCCACGCCACATCCTTCTTGAATTACGTTTTACGCTTTATGTTTTACCTACTCCACACTCACCACGCCTCCCAGCGCGTTCAAGTGGAGCGTCCACGTACTGCCGGGTGAAAACATCTGATATTCCTCCACGCTGTCGGGATGATACAGATAGTCTGACCCGCCGCTGGTGAAATGAACATCCAGTGTCAACGTTGCCTCGCCCAATTGCTGTCCGCTGGAAAAACTCGGCTCTGAATACATGGGGAAAAGGTCATAACCATCCAGCGTATACGTCTGGATCGTTGTCCACTCGTCCACGGTGTAAGAGCAATACTGCGTGGACTCATCGTGACATTCCTCCACCACTTCGGCGTACCCGTTACCCTGATCGATCGTCTTTTGCTCGCACACCTGTTGCACATCATCATAGCACGAGACGTTATATGCGCCCGATGGGGGACTCCCTGTCTCGTTCGAATGATTCACGGCCCGAATTTCCTGCACCGGCACCGACGTCTGCCAGTACACCTCGCTGACAGTTGCCGTCACTGTTTTGGACGGCGCGAACACCATGTATGCGCCAATGCAGACGACCACGATGCAGGCGACAATTCCCCCCACGATCAACCACGGGAAGCCTCGCTTCTTCGCGGATGGGACAACTGGCGCGCCCGCATTGACATTCCCCTGCGCCGACGGTTTGTCCGCCGCTTCCGCGGCAGCGCGCGGCAATGGCGCGCCGCACTTCGCGCACATCCTGCGCGTGGACGGATTCATCTCGCCGCAGTTCGTGCATTTGACTTCAACGACTGGCGCCTCGCGCTTCATCTCGCGTCCCGCCTGCCGGGCCTTGCCCTCCTTCAAATCTCCTCCGCACTGCGAGCAGACCGTGGCGTTGCCCGGGTTGCGCGTCCCGCAGAACCCGCAGTGGATGTCCGCGCCCGCTTTGGCGGTCTTCGCCACATTCTCATCCTGGATCAGTTTCGCCTCGGCTGGCGCATAAAATT
This sequence comes from Anaerolineales bacterium, assembly GCA_041918465.1. GTDB lineage: Bacteria > Chloroflexota > Anaerolineae > Anaerolineales > Villigracilaceae > Denitrolinea. Next base: position 672 of record JAYRVQ010000356.1, on the reverse strand, counting down.
GAACATTATCTGGCTGGGACGCGCCACAACTTTCGCAGGTCTTCTTCGGCCCCGGGTTACGGCTGTTGCAGTTCGGGCAGACCCATTCCAGTTGGATAAAGCCTTTGGATTTTTCTGTTCTTGCCATGATTCACTCCTCAAACATTTCTTCCGCCATCCAGAGCAGAGGGATATGTTCTTTGTCCCGCAGTCGAAGTACAGCGGACTTACACAAATCCATGCCAGGCACAAATCGATTCTATCATCTTATCGATATTCGGCTCTCCGCGCGGAGACTTGTCACCGGGATCGCTGAAAGTCTCTCCCGTCAACGCCGCGAAAACAGCCGCCGCGCCGTTGGCTACATTGCGCGGACTGTATCCGCCCTCCAGCGCGAAAACGATTTTTCCTCGGCAAACTTCTCCTGCCAGTTCCACGAGACGTTTTGAAATGGAATGAAATCCCGCGCTCGAAAGTCCCAGCAACGTAAGCGGGTCGTCCCAGTGCGAGTCGAATCCCGCCGAGACGAGAATTATCTGCGGACTAAAATTTTTCACCAGCGGTTGAATGACCTGTTCTAAAATTTGCGCAAAACACGCGTCGCCCGCGTAGGCAGGCAACGGCACGTTGACGATGCGCCCCTTCGCATGTGGAGCGTCGTCCATGCGGCCTGTGCCAGGATAAATTCCCCAT
>JAYRVQ010000355.1:0-1880 GCA_041918465.1 Anaerolineales bacterium | reverse complement strand
GTGTCGGTCGGGCAGGCCGAACGAGACATTGCTCGCGCCGAGATTGATGTTCACGCCAAACTCACGCCGCAACAATTCAATGGTCTGGATCGTAACGAGCGCGGCCTTGCTGTCCGAGCCGACGGTGAGTACAAGCGGGTCAATGATCACGTCTTCAATCGGGATGCCCTGCTTCGCGGCGCGCTCGATAATTTTCTCGGCTAATACGACTCGTTCCTCCGCCGTCTTGGGGATGCCACCCTCGGAGATGGTCAGCCCGATGACTGCGGCGCCTCGATCCTTGACGACGGGCAGGATACCGTTTAACGATTTCTCCTCCGCACTGACGGAGTTGACCAGCGGTTTGCCCGGCGCGGCTCTGAGGCCCGCGGCTAGCACCTGCGGACTATTCGAGTCGATGCAAAGCGGCACGTCCACGTTGGCGGTGAGGAGTTCCACCAGTTTCGAGACGGCCGTCACTTCGTCCATGTCTGGCACGCCGACGTTCACGTCCAATACATCCGCACCCCATTGAATCTGTCGCTTTGCCAGTCCGAGGGCGAAATCGTAATTACCCTCTTTCAGCGCCGCGGCGAGTTTTTTGTTGCCCGTCGGGTTGATCTTCTCGCCGATCATCACGAATGGACGGTCAATCCCGATGACAACGTCCTTGCCCTTGCCCTTTAGTACTGTATGCATGGTGCCCTCCGAGGTTGGTTTCGTAATTGTGTAGTTACGTGGTTACGTAGTTGCATTTACGTTTTACGCATTACGTTTTAGAAATCGCAATGCCGTCTCCACCAGCAACGCCGTTCCGATCGGCAACGCGCGTTCGTCAATGTCGAAGTGCGGATGGTGGAGCGGAAATTCCGTCTCTGGCCTGCCGCCCGTCCCGAGCGTGAACATCGCGCCAGGGGCGTGTTCGAGGAACGCGCCAAAGTCCTCCGCGCCCATGGTTTTGTGAATCTCGTGAATGTTTTCGCGTCCGAGCAGGTCCACGCCAACTGCTTCGATTGCAACGGAGACATTCGCGTCGTTGATCATGGGCGGGCCACCGTATTCAAATTTTAAATTGTAATCTCCGCCGAGCGTACGCGCCACTTCAAACGCCCGCTGGATTTCGGCGCGTAATTCCTTGTGCAAATCCAGATTCGTGTAACGCAGTGTGCCCGTGATCTTCACGCTTTCAGGGATCACGTTTTCGGTGAAGCCGCCGTTGAGCGAGCCGATGCTGACAACCGCGGGCGCGAACGGGTCCACGCGACGCGAGACGATGGAGTTCAGGGCGATGATGACGTGCGCGGCCAGCACGAACGGGTCAACGGTCTTTTCAGGATGCGCGCCATGCCCGCCGATGCCGCGTATCTCCGCAAACCACGAGTCCACGCCCGCGGAGGCGGGACCGGAACTGACGCCAATCGTCCCAGCCGGCGCGTGCGGGTCCACGTGCTGGGCAATAACGTAATCCACATCTTTCATGCAACCGTCTTCGGCCATGCGCATCGCGCCGCTTTTGCCTTCATCGTCAGCGACTTCCTCGGCGGGTTGGAAGAGGAAGCGGACGCGTCCGTTGAATTTCTCTTTCGTCAGCAAATGCGCCGCGCCGAGCGCCATCGAAGTATGCGAGTCGTGCCCGCAGGCGTGCATCTTGCCTGGGATTTGCGAGGCGTAATCGGTCTGGTTGGCTTCGAGGAGGGGAAGCGCGTCCATATCGGCGCGGATCGCGACGACGGGACTGCCCTCGCCGATCTCCGCGACCACGCCCGTCTTGCCGACGCCGCGCGTGACGCGGTAGCCCATCTTTTCGAGTTCGTCCGCGACCTTGGCCGAGGTTCGATGGGTATCGAATCCCGTCTCGGGGTGCATGTGGAAGTCGCGCCGCCATTCGATCAGTTCTTCGG
>JAYRVQ010000354.1:0-3022 GCA_041918465.1 Anaerolineales bacterium | reverse complement strand
GTTACATGTGCCTGCGTTATGCCATTCGTCATCCCGAAAACATCCGTGCCCTTGTGCTGACCAGTCCCTTTTATAAACTCAATCAACTGCCCGCGCTCCTGCGTCGCACATATCGCCGTCCAACCCTCAACGCGCTGGTTGTCGAGCGCACACCCGAATGGATCTTTCGCTGGATCATTGACCTGACTAATTCTGCCCTCGGACGCTCCGGCGGCTCTGACCTGACCCTTTCTGACTCCGTTCGACTTCAGACCGCGCTGGACTACAAACGCACAGCCCCGGGCGCGTTCAACATCCCAAACACGGTTCGAGATCTGACCTCGAGCCTGCCGCGCGTCACCATGCCGACTCTCGTCCTGTGGGGCGACCGCGACCAAACCCTCGCGTCGGATTCATTCGCGCCGCTTGTCCAGTCCCTACCCAACGCGCGCGGACAGGCGCTCTCTGGGGGACATGTTCCGCACCAATCCAACCCGACCGAATACAATCGCCTCGTTTTGGAATTTTTAAACTCACTGCCCTGAGTGGAGGAGCGTATTCTTTACCTCACAGTCGACTGGCAGGTTGTAAGCGTGGATATTTTAAGGTTAATCACCCGCAAGTCCTCTTGTGGCGACCTTGCAACTATGTTAAAATCCAAAACATCTGCCATATATGTACGGGTTTTCTGTCCGGTAACCACCATATATGGCGGTTACATTTGTTCTAAGATGGATTGATCCATGCGTTGTCCTTACTGCCAAAACGAAGACTCAAAAGTGCTGGACACATCTCACGATAGCCACGGAGGAATCCGCCGCCGCCGCGAGTGTTTAAAGTGCGGACAACGCTTCAGCAGTTACGAACGCCCCATTCTTTCCACACCCCTGATCGTTAAACAAGATGGAACCCGCGAAGAATTCGACCGCGAGAAATTGGCGCGCGGTATTCGCATTTCGTGTGCCAAGCGTCCCGTCTCCGCGGCCGATATCGAACGATTGATCGGCCAGGTGGAGTCGGAACTGCAAAAGATGGGCAAGGCCGAAGTCTCCTCACGCGTCGTGGGCGACCTCGTCATTCACGGCCTCAAAGAGATGGATCAGATCGCCTACATCCGCTACGCCATCGTTTATCTTCGCCTCGACGATCTCCACGCGCTTCGCAACGAAATCAATCGCCTTCTCGAAGGCTAATTCAGCCGACGACACACTGTAGGGGAAGTGTGTTTCTGTCGGTTTTTATTGTCTCTAAAACCAAGATTACTCAGAGGAGATTTGCCATGGTAGCCAAAGTTGTTCCTTCATCAAAGCAAAGTCTTTTGCCAACGCCCGCAATGCCACGCGGACTTCCCAAGGTGGATTTGACTGACAACGCCCGCCAGGTGCTGGTGAAGCGTTACGTCCGCCGCGGGGACGATGGCAAGCCTGTTGAGACTGTGGAAGAGATGTTCTGGCGTGTGGCGTATCACATCGCCAAAGTGGAGGAGACTTGGGGGGAAGATATCAAGACGCACGCGGTTGAGTATTATCACTTACTGACCAGCAAGAAATTTTTCCCAAACTCACCAACATTTACCGGCGCGGGTACGCCGCTCGGACAACTGGCCGCCTGTTTCGTTCTGCCCATCTCCGATGATATGGGACGCGACAGCGCGGGTATCTTCCAAACCCTGCGCGATGCCGCGCTCATCCAACAGACGGGTGGCGGGAACGGCTTCTCGTTCTCGCGCCTGCGCCCGAAGGGTGGACTCGTTAAATCGTCCGCGGGACAGGCCACAGGTCCGGTGGGATTCTTGCGCGTTTACGATCATGCCTTTGGCGAAATCGCGCAAGGCGGGACGCGTCGCGGCGCCAACATGGCGGTCCTGCGCGTGGATCATCCCGATGTGGAAGATTTCGTCACTTCAAAGACAAATGAAAACGCGATCACAAATTTCAACATCTCCGTCGGAATCACAGACGCATTCATGCGCGCCGTGAAAGATGACGAGGCCTGGGAGTTGCGCTTCCCCGATATTTCTGCAAAAGAATATCGCGGCTGGAGCGGTACCATCGAACAAGCCGAAAAGGCAAACATGAAGATTCGCTCATACGGCAAAGTCCGCGCGCGTGACTTGTTCGACAAGATTGTCAAACAGGCGCATCACAATGGCGAGCCGGGCGTCCTGTTTTTGGACGCGTCCAACCGCGGCAATCCCGTCCCGCATTTATATCCGTTGGAAGCGACGAATCCCTGCGGCGAGCAGTGGCTGGGACCCTACGAAAACTGCTGTCTCGGATCGGTGAACCTGAACGAGCACTGCGGACCCAATGGCACGGTGGATTGGGATGCCCTCCGACAGAGCGTGGTCACCTCCACGCGCTTCCTCGATGACGTGGTGGAAGCCAACGCCTATGTCCCCGCGGTGGCGCAGTTGAAGGAAGCCGCGCACCGCGCCCGCCGCATCGGACTGGGTATCATGGGTCTCGCGGATTTGATGTACCACGTGGGTGTACGTTACGGCTCGAAAGAAGGGCAGGAGTTTGGCGCGCAGGTAATGGAATTTGTTCGCTATCACTCCATGAAAACCAGCATCGAACTGGCCGAAGTGCGCGGGCCGTTCCCGGCCATCGAAGGCAGTATCTACGATCCCGATGATCTGAAGTGGACTCCGCCTCAGCCGCTGGAAACCTATCAGAATAACTGGGGCAGGCCAAACATCGAGTGGGAAGCGATTGTGAACGGAGTCCGCAGGCACGGAATCCGCAATGCCGCACAGACAACGGTCGCGCCCACGGGCACCATCGCCACCGTCGCGGGTTGCGAGGGTTATGGTTGCGAGCCTGTTTTCGCGCTGGCTTACATCCGCCATGTCAATGACCACGGCAAGGATTTGAAACTCACCTACGCCAGTCCGCGCTTTGATGATGCGCTCAAGAAACTTGGCCTTGGCGAGGAGAAGCGTCAGGAAATTGTAGAGCAGGTGATGAGCGAAGGTTCCTGCCAGCACGTGGCCGAATTGCCGCAGGCTGTGCGCGAAACCTTTGTTGTCTCTGCGGACATC
>JAYRVQ010000353.1:0-2833 GCA_041918465.1 Anaerolineales bacterium | reverse complement strand
CTCAACCATACCGCCATCCGCATGATCTGGCTGGTGGACGAAAAAGCCGAGGAAGGCAGGGATTACGATCTCGAAAAACTGCTTCCCTTCTGGCTGTTGACCGCCGAGCAGGACTGGGGCATCTGCGTGAAACAGCAGAAAGGCGTAAACTCAAGCGCGTATACGCCAGGTCCGCTTTCGGTGTATAAAGAATACAACCTCGAACGTTTCCTGCGCTGGTACGTGCAGGAGATGAGCGAGGCGATTGGATAGGAACACTTGGAAAAACTTGATTACGTTGGCTTTGGCATGTTAACCCCCGTCGCCATCTTGACCGTGGATCGTTTCCCGCGGCACAACACGGGCGTGATGGTAAAGGAGATCAAGGAATTTGTTTTTGATGACGCCGCCATCATTGCGGGTTGTTTGAGTCAGTGGGGCGTGGCGACAGGCATGATTGGGACGGCGGTCGGGGATGACCCGCGCGGCCACGCGCTGGCACGTCAATTGGAGGACTTGGGCGTGCAGTCGGACGTCCGCTTCACGAAGGCGTACGCGACTCCGCTCGAAGTGGATGTCTCCGACCGACGCGGGGCGCGCACCTATTTCTGGCAACGGACTCCCGAGATGCTTGCCACCCTTGATTCAGCCGATCTCTCGCTGATGGAGGGCGCGCGTCTCATGTATGTGGACTGGTACGATGGCGAAGAACACATCACGCGTGCCATGCAAGAGGCGAAGCGTTTGGGTGTTCCTGTATTTCTGAATTTGGAATTCGGTCACAAGGACATTCATCTTCTTAAGCGGTACGCGAAGTACACCACCATTTGTCAGGCTGTCACCGACGCCGCACAACTCGGCAAGAACCGCGCCTTGATGATGACCGCCCGTAAACTGCTCAATGCAGGCATAAAGACCGCGCTGATCACGATGGCAAAGGAAGGCTGTCTTGTGGCGCAGGGAAATGAAATCGTGCGCGTCTTCGCCCCGAAGGTCAAGGCCGTGGACGCCTGCGGCGCGGGCGCCACGTTCTCAGCGGGATTCGCGTACGGCATCCTGCAAGGCTGGAGCATCGAACATTCGGCGCGCTTTGCCACTGCCGCGGCCTCGCTCAAGGTCACGCGCGCGGGCTTGGAGATGTTCCCCATTGAAGAGATCCACGCGGTGGCCGAACGTCTCAAAGTGGAATATCTCACCTACCGCGATAACCAGTTCCACCGATTGGGTAAGTTAATTTCTGTCCAGCAAAAAGTGATTGCTCATAAAAGTCGCAAATTGGTGAAGCAGGCCACTGAAAGCCTGAATCCCCAAAAGCGGTCTTCCCAAAAAGTGCATACTCAACCTAACAAGCGCAAGCCACAAGGATGAATCTCGATGGAATTTGCAACCCTACTTACCACGGAGCAAGTCCAGCGCGTTCATGATGCCTCGCTGGAGATTCTCGAAAACGTCGGCCTGTTGGTGCGGAGCGAGAAAGCGCGCGCTCTCTTTGCAAAGCATGGATGCAGCGTGGACGCGGAAACGCAGATCGTCAAGCTCCCGCCCGCGCTGGTGGAAAAATATCGCAAGATGCTCCCGCCGACTTTCACCTTCCGTGGACGCGACCCCAAATTTGACCGCGTCATCCCGACCGATAGCCCGATCCTCGTCACGGGCAGTTCTGCCCCCGATTTGATTGACCCGCTCACAGGTCGCGAACGACGCGCCCGCTCGGACGATATTGCCCGCATCGCGCACCTCGTCAACGAGTTGTCCGCCTACGATGTTTTCTCCGTCTCCACGCTCGCGGACGACGCGCCCGCGGGACAGTTCACGCTGGCGCGCTTGTATCCCGCGCTGAAGCATTGCGTCAAACCCATCCGCTCGACAACGAAGGATCAGGAGGATACCGACGCGGTCATGCGGATGCTGTTTGCGATGGCGGGAAGCGAAGCCGCCTACATGGAGCGGCCATTTGTCACACATCATTACTGTCCTGTCGTATCGCCGCTGACGATGGACACGCTCTCCACTGACGCAGTCATTTATTTCAGCGAGAAGGGACTGCCTGTCTATCCGACCATCGTCCCCAACGCGGGACTCACTTCGCCCATGTCCATGGCGGGGACGCTGGCGCAGGGCAACGCCGAATTTCTCGCGGCCGCGGTTTTGATGCAGATGGCGCGCGAAGGCACATCCACGATTTACGCCACACTTCCGACGGTTGCCGACATGAGAACAGGCGCGTACGCATCGGGTGGGATCGAATGCGGGATGCTGGTGATGGCGTTCGCCCAGATGGCGCGCTACTACAATGTGCCCAGCGGAGGTTACATCGGCCTGACCAATTCCAAGATCAACGATGCACAATCGGGTTACGAGACGGGCATGTCGGTCGTCGCAAGTTTCCTCGGCGGCGCGGACATGTTCAACACAGGCGGCCTGCTCGACGCGCTGAAAGCCTTCGATTTTGCCAAAGCCGTGATCGATGATGAAATCTTCCAAATGCTCAAGCGGATGAAACGCGGCATCACGTTCAACGAAGAGGAACTCGCCCTAGATGTGATTGCCAAAGCGGGGCCAGGCGGCGCGTTCATGATGCAACCGCATACCGCCAAACGGATGAAGACTGAAGCCCTGCTTACCAAACTCTCCGACCGCGACGCCCGCACCATCTGGGAGAAGAAAGGTGCTTCGGATACACATGCCCGCGCCATGGCGCGCACAAAGGAAATTTTGTCCAAGCCCAGTTCGGTTGTTTTCCCCGCCGACGTCGAGTCCCGCATCCGCGCTGAATTCCCGAATCTTGTTGCGGGAGTGCTCGAAGCCCCGCAGTAAAGGCCTTGCCGCGAATTACGCTATTTTTCGCGAATTG
>JAYRVQ010000352.1:0-3894 GCA_041918465.1 Anaerolineales bacterium | reverse complement strand
TGCGTGGAGCTGGACTCCATGCCTTCGTCATCGAAGAAAAACGAGCCGTGGGCACCGGGCAGGCTGGGGTCGTCGTAAATGTTGACGAGCGAGGAACCAACCACCTTGTCGATGAAATGGGCGGCCTTGGCGCGTTCCTTGATGAACATGTCGGTTTCCACGCCGTGACCGAACGACTCATGTGCGATTACGCCGCTGACGCCCGGCGCCGAGATGAACTGGTACTCGCCCGGCTCGATGCGTTCTGCTGTCAGCAGGGCCACCGCGCCGTCGATCACCTTGCGCATCTCCTCTTCGCTGAATTGGGCCTGCTCCCAGCCACCGGTGGCGCCTTTGCTCTGCCAGTTGTAGCGCACCTGACCGTCCTCGCCGGTGACGAACACGAACATGTACAGCACCACGCGCAGGACGCGCTGTCCCACGTCGGTGTTTTGATTCGCGAAGACGGAGTATTCGTTCGATTCACGGTACACCATCTGGCAGTTGACGATGCGCGGGTCGAGGCCTTTGGCGAAGTGTTGCATCTCGCGCACCCGATCCAGTTTCTCCTGCACGCTCAGCGTGGACGGGTCGGTCTGCATCGGCGTCACGAAGTCCCCACGTCGGGGGGCCGAGACGGCGGGCGCGTACTTCGCGAACGAAACGCCGCTGACGAGTTCCTGCATGGCGGTGCTCACCTTGTCGCGGTCGAAGCCCGCGATGGCGCGTTCGCGCATGGTCTCGCCATCGAACGCGGAGAGAACCGTCCCTGCGTGAGGCGGCCGCTCGGTGACGCGTTCTTCGCGGTTGTTGACGACGATCTCCAGACTATGACGGTCGGAGAGCAGGACAGAAAAATACGGTGCGCGTTTCTGTCCTTGAGAAATGATGTCCGCCAGAGATCCGCGCAGGCTGTTCATGGTGGATGGCAGTTTCAAATCAGTCATGGGGTCTCCTGTAATGCAGAAGTTGCCTTGAGTATATCTGAGATTGCTGGAAGAAAAGTCCCTCTACGGAGGGGTTCTTGTCATTTTTTTGAGGATTGTTGGGGCGGGCCGATGTATCCGCCCTGGACAGACACGCAGTCTGTCCCTACGTTTTTAACGGACGGAATCCCTCTCCCAGCGCCTCGTGTGCCACGCCGACAACCATGAACGCCTTCGGGTCAGCCTCATGGACGATGGCCTTCACCTGTGCGATCTCGGCGCGGCTGACAACGCAATATAACACAGGACGGTCCTCGCCCGTGTACGCGCCTGTGCCAGAGATAAAGGTCACGCCGCGCTCTAGTTCAACCAGAATCTCATCGGCAATTTTCTGCGGTTCAGACGTGATGATCATCGCCGTGCGGACGGTGCCGCCGCCCTCGAGGATCGTCTCTGCCACAAGCCCGCTCACGTAGAGGGTGATGATGGCGTACAGCGCCTCCTTCCAGCCGAACACAAATCCCGCCGCGAGGATGACGAGCGAATCCACCATCAGGTAACTCTGTGTCATCGGGATGCCGCGCCAGTGGTTGAGAATCCGCGCCAGAACGTCGGATCCGCCCGAAGTCCCGCGTGCCCGGTAGACGAGTCCGTATCCCACCCCGCTGACGACTGCCCCGTACAGCGAGTTCAGCACAATATCGTCGGTCAGTCCGTTTTTGGGAAAGAAGGGGAGCAGGAGGAGCAGGTCAACCGCCAGTGAGTACGAGATGACCGCCGTTGCCGTTCGCAAGGCAAACCGCCGCCCGCCGAGAAATTTCCAGCCAAGCAAAAAGAGGGGAATGTTGCCGATCAGCACCATCACGCCGATGGGCCAGCCTGTAAAGTGATTGAGCAATTGCGAGATGCCGCTTACGCCACCCGAGGCCAGATTAGCCGGGACGAGGAAGAGCCGCAAACCGGCCGCCTGTATCAGCGCGCCGATGATAATGAGCGCAAAGTCGCGGGTTTGATTCCAAAAGGTTTTGAGTGAATTCATGGCGCGGATTATAACCCCCACCTGCCTGACAGCACCCTCCCCCAAATTCGAAGAATTTGGGGGAGGGTTGGGGATGGGCATTACTTGATCTCGTACGCCACGCTGACGGTGACTGTCAGGGTCATCTGACCGGGCTGGATCGGCACAGCTGCGGCCTCTACCATTCCGCCGCCACCCTTGCCGAAGGTATCCATCACAGGGGTGGGGATGGAGTCGTTGAACGAAATGTTGGTGATATCGCCCAGCGTCACGCCGGCCGCGGCGGCCAGTTCCTGCGCCTGTTCCTTGGCGTTCTTCACCGCCTCGTCCCGCGCCTGTTTGAGGGCGGCGGTCTTATCGGCCACATCGAACTGGATGCTGTTGATGTTGTTGGCGCCGGTCCGCACGAGCGTATCAAGCAGGGCTCCGAGGCTCTCCAGCTTGCGGACGGTCACGTAGACGGTGTTATCGATCACATAGAATTTCTCGCCAGTGGACTGACCGGTGAGGGGGTCGTATCTATCCTGAGTCCAGATGCTGAAGTTGGAGGTTTGAATATCCTTTCGCTCCACACCAGCCTTCTCGAGGGCGGCGATCATATCCTGCGTTTTGGCAGTGTTCTCCGTCATCGCGTCCGAGGCGCTGGCGTTTTCGGTGTGCACGCCCACGTAAATGTAGGCGATGTCGGGTGTCAGGGAGATTTGTCCCGCGCCGGTCACATTCAGGGTGTGCGGAGTAGTTCCTGCAGTGGAAACAACCGCCGGGCCGCAGGCGCTCAGAACCACAGCCGCCAGCAGGATCATTGAAACGAGTAAAGATTTTGTACGCATTCTTGCTCCTTTATGAATTGAAGTTTCAGAACCAATGACGCCGGTTTTGGAAAAAAGTTCCCGGCGGGCTTGAATTTTACCCGTTTTGCCTGTACAATCCTGATACATTTGTTCTATCCAGATTGCTCGTCATTGCGAGGGTGATCTCCCCGAAGCAATCCCCTCCACGCCACAGATTGTTTCCCGAAGGTCGCAATGACGGAGACGAGATATGCCCATCAACTTTCAGGAAATCTACACTCGCATTCAGGAAATTGGCGCAGGCGCGCAGGAAAGACGAAAGAAAAAAGAGGAGCGCCAGCAACTTGCACGCGACCTGCTTCAAACCTACGCGTCTGAATTGGACTTTCTACACTCGAAGGTGGACGCGGCAAAACAGGCGGACGCGAACATCCGCTGCGCGCTCCCGTTAAACGAGAGTCTCGCTTCGTCCCACCCCGCGCGGGACGCGGCCTCCGACGCGACACTCATCGCCGCCGACGGTTCGCAGATCCTCCCCGACAGGCACGCGGCGGTCCAATTTGGGCTGATCAACGTCGGCGCGATTACCCTGAAAATGAATTCGGGCGAATCCCCGCAGGTCTCCACCGATAGCCAGTTGCTTTTCGACCATGAACTATACACAGAGACAGGTTCCGTCTCGCAGGACGATATCGAATTCAGCCGCGACATCGCCGAGCGGAAAAAACTGCTGGAACTGGCGAAAGAACAAACAGGGACGTTGATCGCGCTCACCGACGGTCCCGTTGAAATTTGGGGAGCGAAGAGCGCCAACGAAGGTGATTATCAAAAGACGCTCAACGAACACAAATCTATTTTGTCGCAACTGCAAAGCCGCGACGTGACTGTGGCTGGCTACGTGGACAAGCCCGGCGCAGATTTGGTCGTCCGCCTGCTGGAACTCACCATGCTGGATATGGAGCAGATGAAGGAAGTCCGCAAGCAACACCCCCTGCGCGGCGTCACTGATCGCTGGTTGTTCAGCGGAATCTTGAAAAGCCGCGAACGCTCGGCGGTGTTTGCGCTCCAGTCCAGTTCACGTCTCCGCTACACGGGGAGTTTGAGCCTGCACTTCTTCTATCTCAATGTGGGGGGCGAGAAGCATCCCTCCATCGTGCGCGTGGAAATTCCTGAATGGGTC